>DMNR01000069.1 GCA_003452655.1 Actinomycetota bacterium
TCGTGAGTGATCTGTCGGATCGGGGTATCCAGTTCCGTTCCCTGACCGAGGCGATCGATACCGCGACGCCTGGCGGTGAGTTGGTGTTTCGTATCTTCGCCGCCCTTGCCCAGATGGAACGGCGCCTACTGTCGGAACGGACCCGAGCCGGGCTCGCTGCGGCGAGGGCACGCGGTCATGTGGGCGGGCGGCCGACCGTGATGACGGTGGAGAAATTGGAAGCTGCCCGCGTCATGCACGCCAACGGCGCGACCTATACCGTGATCTCGACGGCGCTTGGTATAGGCCGCTCCACTGTCGCAGAGCATTGGAGAAACCGACCTGACACACGTTTTCGGCCGCGAGTACCAATGCGATCGAAAAGGGTGGCACACGGATTTGAGCGTCGGTTTCGGTCGCGGCGACCCGGGATGAGCGATCGAGATGCCGCGCGGCGACAATTGCTCGGTTTCGACCCTTTTCGGGGTTTACGAGTTGCGATGAGAGCCGGGTGCAGCATCAATCGCGTTCAACGAAGTAGTACCAGTCGTCACCCATATCAATGACATCGCTGTAGCGGGGGCTCTTCGGTGGATCTGACCCGCGCATGAATCCCGAGCGCGTCCACGTAAGGCTGCTTTCCCCTGTGATGGACAACTCTGCAACGAACTCGCCGTTATCGCTGTCAATGAAGTTGAAGCAATAGAAATTCACGCATTGCTCGCGGTCATCAATAATGTCCCGTGAGGCTAGGTCGTTGAGCGCTGGCTTGCTCAGCTCAAACCGTGCTTTGAACGGAAGATCCGTCACGACTGCTGCACAGACACCCACGGCGATTGCAGCCGCGAGAGACAGAGGAATCCACCGCCGGGTCGCAGTCTTCTGTCTGACGTCGCTTACCGATAGTTGCAATGACAACAGCCACACTGCGCCTGCTGCTAGCCACGCAGCCAACAACAAGAGAGTCCAGAAGCTGATACGCGGCAGACTGAGGTCGACCAATGTCAACACGCCTAAGCAGCCCACGGCCACAGGTAGGGCCCACGTCAACCGGGCCAAAGCGCAGCACACCAGCCAGGCAAGAAAACCTGCCCCCGCGGTGGCCCACAGCCCTAGCAGGGCGAGCATCGCGATCCCAGAATCGCCCGAGGAGAACACCGCGACCGACAGCACTCCCAAGATGACTACGAAGAGCGAGAGCAGCAATCCTGCCAGCGGCAACCTGGGCGCCGCCCTCACCAACGCAGGAGATAGACCCGTAGATCGGCCATCAATGTCCTTCGATTGATTCACGCGCAGATTGTCCCTGTGAAGATCTCTAGGACTACCGAACGAAACACAACCAGCTCAGGCTTCAAGAACCGGGGCCTATTTACCAGCCGGGCAGAATGGACGATTCCGGTCGGTCTAATTCGCTCAGATGCGACCCGGAACGATTGGGTGAATCAGCGTGAAGAAACCGTTGGACGAGGGAGGTTTCTGCTTTGATTCGCAAGTTCTCTCACTACGTCGGCGGGGACCCAACCTCCGCATCCTGCATGCTGATCAAATCCAGCGTTGGCTGCGTACCAATATCTACGACGGCCACATAGGTTGTTTCGGTTTCAGCCACTGCGACCCATGCTGAACCGACTCGGGTGCAGAAGCATTGATCGGCACGGCCATCCATCACGATCGGTTGACGAGCCCATCCCGCAGGGAAACTGTCCGGTTCCTTCAAGAGCGGCAGATACCTGTTATGCGTCTTGTCCGCCCATTTGGCCATGTTGCCGCTGCCGCCCGGCGGACCAAATTCAGCCGCAGCAGAGATCACAGCATCGAACGCGATCAACCCGCGACGTGGTGGATCTACCCATTCGTCCACCCTGTACCGCGTGCTGGGCTTCTTCGGACTTGAGGTGACTACGACCTCGGGTGCAACGTGGCGAAGCGCGATCGAGATGCACCCCGGGCCGCTGGAACTCTCGCCTTGATGTGCGAAGTCTCGGCCAACTGGTGCGCAGCCCGCCATGCGGTAGACCCGCACTTCAGGATCGGGTACCGCTCGAACCCTCGATCGGTGCAAGAAGGCATCTAACTGTTCACGATCCGGTCGACTGGGCATAACGACGATCATGCATCAAGGTGATCGATGACAAAGACTCGCGAGCGGTTCTCCGTCTGAGCGCCGCCGAAAAACGGGGCTTATGGTCGTCCAACGTCCGATCAGCCCTGAACCGGACCTTTCTCGGTTGTATTCGTTGTGCCGCTTAGCCGCCTGGGCGGGGAAGCCACTTGCGGTCCTTGAACCAGGTGTGGACTGATGCTTCGTCACCGGCTTCGACAGTCTTGGTCATCGACCTGACAATGCCGACACGGTAGGGATTGCCCCCGTCTTCAACGCGCCACACGAGGTCGGCCCATGTCGGCATCTGCTCGATGACGGCCTCCGCTTCCCGGCGTTGTGAGGGCGTTCCGTGCAGCCAGTAGCGGTACCAAGTGTTCGCGGCTAGGACCGCCACGTTGCCTGCGAGGTCGCGCGCGGACACGTACGCAGGCGGTGAGCTAGGGCCGTCAACCGGGACGAATCCGAGGTAGTAGAACGGTTGAAACTCGCCCTTCACCTCTGGCCAGTCACTGCCTTCGTCTAACGGGAGCGTTGATCTCATGGACACGTACGTCGCTTCCGTCGAGGCGCCTGGTGCCAACGGGAAGCGCTGCTGTAACTGCAGAAGCATGGAAGTAATCGATGAGTCATGCACGTCGATGAGATCGCTATCTTGCGCGCTCGCTTTGGTGATATCTGCGGAACTCCACGTGGTCACCACTTCGCGGTGGCCAACAACCTGGGCGTAGCCAACCGCGGCACCCGACATGATCAACGCCGAACAGATCACAATCAAACCAGCACGAACCATGCGGCCGCGTCGCGGTTGTCGGTCACCGTGGGAGGGCAATGGATTGGCGTCGCTAAGAGCTTGAATTGCTGCTCGTGTCTTCATCAGTGCACTCCCGTCGATACACGCTCTCGAATATCGATTGTTTGTTGAGCTGTCACCTCGGTGTAAGCCCTGGCGAATCGTTTCCTGGCCCGATGTAGACGGACCCGGACAGTCGCGGCGGGTAACGCCAACGCGACTGCTGCATCGCGCGGAGTCAACCCGTCCCAGACCACAGCGAGCAGTAGGTCCCGATCCGTGGCAGAAAGAGTCGCAAGGGCAGCGCGCACCTCGGTCGCCGTCTCCATTGCCACGACGGGATCAGACGCCGCGGGAACCGGTGCGGTGACGGGCCAACCGGTCATCGTTTCACGCAGCGCCCGTCGACGATAGGTATGTAGTACGTTGCGGGCGACACCGTACGTCCAAGCCTCCCGTGTCCGCCCGGGTGTTTCCGCCCACCTCCGCCAAACGACTTCAAATACCTCAGCAGTGAGGTCATCCGCATCGGTACCCACTACGCCGCGGCGAACAAAGACTCCCCGAATAGAGGACCTCCGGGCCAGGTAGAACTCCTCAAACCCCGTCCGGGGCGAATGCGCCATACCTGTAAGTGTCACCCACAAGCGATTCGTTACAGCTAGAACAGGAAAAACTGGGCTGAGAGAAGACACGACGATATCGAGTGCGTTGGCTATGGGCAACGGCGAAAATCTACGGCGACCGTAACCGGACGTTTTGGAACCTCCGGCAGCGAAGACTCACTGTGCGGGAATAACCCGTTCGGTCGGTTGGCCGGTCAGTGAGGCAATCAGGTCGAAGTCCTTGTCTAGGTGCAAGAGCGTCAGACCGGCAAGCTCGGCTGTCGCAGCGATGAGCAAATCAGGTATCGAGGGGGCTCGATGGTGGCCCCTATCGGCGAGTTGCTGCTGCACGTCGATTGCGCGGGTTTCGATAAGTGGCGTCAAATGTTCTATCGGCATCAGAACGATCGGCGGTGAGGTTGCGCCAGCCCGAAGCTCTACACCCGAGCGGGCGGAGTAGCCGATCTCCAAGCGAGTGATGGCAGATATCCGTACGAGACCGCGCTCAATGCGGTCGGACCATACCGTGGCTTCGTGGCTTTGCGGGATGCGCACGAGTGCAGATTTGTCGACCAACCACATGGTCAACGCCACGCGTTGTCCATGATGTCCGTATCTCCCAAGTCTGCGAAGCGTTCGCCAAAGTCCGCCCAATCCTGCGGGCCAATCGCGCCGCTACCCACGGCCGCTACCTGCGTCAGTTGTCTCCGCAGGTACTCGGTGCGCGAAAGCCCCAATCGTGCAGCTTGCCCGTCCAGCGTTGCCAGCACGCTCTCGGGAATGTCGCGAATAAGTACGTCACTCATTCCGTCACCTCCTGATATCAGATGATAACAAACCAGGCTGGAAGATACAGAGCTGTGATACTCGACTGTCTGCGACCCTTGGGAAAGCCGACCTCACAACCGTTTTCGGCCCAGGCGGCACAGTGACCAGAACCCCTCGTTTCCGGCAGCGGCGATGCTCACGCACTACCTCGCCTGCCGCGCGGAAGTTGGATTGCTCATGGTGAGCGCCGCGCTGTCGCACATGACACTGCAGCAATCGCACTTCGAGTTCGTGATGTGGCGGTAGACGCTCGGGAATCTGACTGGCGAATTCGTCGGCGATTACTGCCCGGCCCCCGCCCGGGTAGGTCTGATTGCGCTGAACCGGAGCCGAACGTAATCAGCCTGCCAGTTGCCCGCAAAGTCACACAGTGAGGGGCGTAGCAACTCAACTGTCTCGTTGATGATCTGCACCTGTTCGTCTACAGAGACCTTGTGATGATCGAGGAAACCCTGCCGGAACGTGCGCAGCCAATCGGCCATCCCGGTTGCTAGCGGAGTCGGTCGAGGGATGAGCTCGCCGCGAAAGTCTGTGAACCCGACTGCGGTCGCGAGTTGCTCGTACTGCTCCACCGTTGGATAGAACTGGCCAGGATCAACGCCCGCATAGTCGTGCGCCGCCATCACAGCTCGCAGCGCTGTGGCAACTGCGGCGATATTGCCGAAACCCCCCATCTCTGCCACGAAGCGGCCACCCGGCTGCAACGCCGTATAGACGCCGGTCGCGACGGCTTGGGGATCCAACATCCAGTGCAGCGCCGCATTGGAGAACACGGCGTCGAATTCAGCGTTGAAGTTCAACTGCTCCCCGCTGCCGAGTCGGACGTCAAGGCCTCGTCCTCGCGCTACCTTGAGAAGTTCGGCGGAGGCATCCACACCCACGACATCCGCGCCGCGACCCACGATGCGTTCAGTGAGTGCTCCGTCGCCGCAACCGAGGTCCAGGATTCGCTCGCCCGGCTGTGGGTCGAGCAGGTCGAGCACCGCTGAGCCGAGCACCGGAACGAACGATCCGATGTCGGTGTAGTCCTTTGCCGACCACTCGCTGGTCGGATTCGTCCCGCTCGACACTGCGCCAACGCTACCTAACTAG
>DMNR01000208.1:0-7696 GCA_003452655.1 Actinomycetota bacterium
ACGCCGATGGCGTAGGCGAGCTGGAGTTCGCACTTGTCGGCGAGGCCGGCGGCGACGACGTTCTTGGCGACCCAGCGCATCGCATAGGCGGCTGAGCGATCGACCTTCGACGGGTCCTTGCCTGAGAAAGCACCGCCACCATGGCGGGCCATCCCGCCATAGGTATCGACAATGATCTTTCGCCCAGTAAGTCCGGCATCGCCCATGGGTCCGCCAATTTCGAATCGACCCGTGGGATTGACGAGGAGGCGGTACCCCGAGGTATCAAGACCTAGATCAGCAAGTTCCGGTTCGACAACAAGTTCGCGGATGTCCGGTGCAAGTAGTGTTTCCAAATCAATGTCTGCGGCGTGCTGGCTGGAAACGACAACGGTATCCAGACGTGCCGGCTTCTCACCGTCGTACTCAATGGTGACCTGAGTTTTGCCATCCGGCCGCAAGTACGAGACCTCTCCGGAATGGCGAACCTTCGACAAACGCCGAGCGAGGCGGTGAGCAAGCGCAATCGGCAGCGGCATTAATTCGGGCGTGTCATCGCAAGCAAAGCCGAACATCAGGCCTTGGTCGCCGGCACCTTGGCGATCGAGTGGATCGTGCGAGCCTTCCGAGCGCTCCTCAAAAGCATCGTCCACGCCCTGAGCGATGTCCGGTGATTGCTTTCCGATCGCGATGGAAACCCCACAGGAAGCACCATCAAAACCCTTATCCGAGTGGTCGTAGCCGATATCGAGAACCGTCTTTCGCACGATCGCCGGAATATCAACCCAGGTTGACGTCGTCACCTCACCGGCGACAACAACCAATCCAGTCGTAAACAGCGTCTCAACGGCAACGCGACTTTCGGGATCATCAGACAACATCGCGTCAAGAATCGCGTCGCTGACCTGGTCAGACATCTTGTCTGGATGTCCCTCAGTGACAGATTCGGAAGTAAACAGTCGGCC
This sequence comes from Actinomycetota bacterium, assembly GCA_003452655.1. Taxonomy (GTDB): domain Bacteria; phylum Actinomycetota; class Actinomycetes; order S36-B12; family UBA10799; genus UBA10799. Next base: position 945 of record DMNR01000208.1, read on the forward strand.
AGCCATCGAAAAGCCCTTCATCTCCATAAATGATTGCGCACGGTCGAAAACCTGAGCAAAGACTAACCATCGTCTCCGACTACTGATCGCCGGCACGCGGCAAGTGCTGTAAAACCACGTCCCAGACGGCATTTGCAATACCCGCCTTTGACGTTGAGGGAATGTCGCGCTCAACGCCACTGGCAGACACGATCGTCACCGCATTAACGGCACTCTCGAAACCTCGGTCGACTCCCACCGAATTGGCAACAATCAAGTCCGCACCTTTGCTCGCCAATTTGTGCGCCGCAAGTCCGACCAATTGCGGTCCGGGATCGACCGTCTCCGCCGCAAAGCCAACGAGTAGTGGTCGGTCACCGCCACTGGTCCCGAGCTCCGCCAACACATCAACCGTTCTCACCAGTGATATGTGCGGAACCGAATCATCGTCGGTCTTCTTGATCTTCCCCTTGGACACGTGGTCTGGCCTGAAGTCCGCAACTGCGGCAGCCATGATGACCACGTCTGCGGCGCCGGACAGTTCGAGGACCGCCTTGTGTAGCTCCTCGCCCGTACCGACGGAAACGACGTTCGCCCCGGCCGGATCCGGCAAATCTACGTTGGCGGAAACGACGTCAACATGCGCGCCGCGGGCAACAGCTGCAGCGGCGAGCGCCCATCCTTGCCGACCGCTGGAACGATTCCCGAGGAAACGAACTGGGTCGAGCGGCTCGCGAGTTCCCCCGGCGCTGATAACAACCCGCTTACCTGCCAAATCCGCCGAGACCGATCCCCGATCGAGGACGACCTCACAGATCTCAGCAAGGGCGGCCGCCTCCGGAAGGCGTCCAGGTCCACTGTCGACCCCTGTGAGGCGACCACTCGCAGGTTCAACGACCAATGCGCCTCTGTCGCGCAGCGTCGATACATTCGCCTGCGTCGCCGGGTGGTGCCACATTTCCGTGTGCATGGCCGGGGCGAAAACCACAGGTGCAGTCGCCATCAGCAACGTCGAAGTCAGCAGATCGTCAGCAATTCCACACGCGGCCTTCGCCAACACATTCGCGGTTGCTGGTGCAACGACAATCAGCTGCGCGTGCTGGGCAATCCGGACGTGAGCGACCTCGTGGACATCATCGAAGACGGTGGTCGTCACCGGATTGCCGGATAAGGCTTCCCAGGTCGCCCGGCCCACGAATTCCAGCGCTGATTGGGTGGGAACCACCCGAACGTCGTGTCCGGATTCGCGCATCCTGCGCAGGAGTTCACATGCCTTGTAGGCGGCGATACCGCCGCCTACGCCAAGGACGATGTGTTGGTTCAGCGGACCTTCTCCACTGCACCCTCGACCGGCTCCGAATAGAGCAAGCCCGCATCAATCTCGCGCAACGCGATCGATAGCGGCTTCTCCTGAAGATGAGTCTCGACCAGCGGACCCACGTACTCAAGCAGTCCCTCGCCCAACTGTGAGTAGTACGCGTTGATCTGTCGGGCACGCTTCGCCGCGTAGATCACCAAGGAGTACTTGGAATCTGTCTTGTCGAGCAGTTCGTCGATGGGCGGATCAGTAATACCCTGTGGATCTGGTGCAGTTGACACTGCGGTTCCTTCCGGTGGTACCTCGCGCGCGGAATCCAGCGCAAAGTGTTCTTCGATTGGTCGTGGCGTGCACAAATTCAAGCGTTAGGCCGTGCGGTTATGGATCCATGCTAGCAACTGCTCCGTAGCTGCATCGATATCCGCGTTCACGATCACACAATCGAACTCACCAGCAGCCTCCAATTCCTCCTGCGCAGCTGCCATCCGACGTGCGATAGCAGCATCGTCTTCGGTGCCCCTCCCAGCGAGGCGGGTCGCCAGCTCATCGAGCGATGGCGGCGCCACAAAGACAGTTCTGGCACTCGGCATGTTGTCACGGACCTGCCTGACTCCCTGCAGGTCAATCTCCAGCAGGACGTCTGTCCCATGCGAAATCCGATCAAGAACCGGCAACGCCGGAGTTCCGTACTGGTTACCGGCGAACTGCGCAGACTCAAGGAATCCACCTGACTCGACGAGGTGGCCAAATTCAGTGTCTGTGAGAAACAGATAGTCACGCCCATCCACCTCACCCGGGCGCGGTGAGCGAGTCGTTGCCGAGACCGACAGCCACAACGAAGGATCGGCTTGCAGGACCTTCTGAATCAGCGTCCCCTTACCCACGCCCGAGGGTCCAGCCACGACTATCAGTGATCCAGGCATTATCCAAACTCTCCAGTCAGGGCTTCTCGTTGATGCTGTCCGAGGCCACGCACACGACGCGACGGAGCAATGTGGTGACGTTCCATGATCGTCGCGGCCTTTGCCTTCCCGACCCCAGGAAGAGCTTCGAGCAGCGCCACTACCTTCAACTTCGCAATCGCCTCGTCGACTGCGGCGCGGTCGATGACCTCACTGATGCGAATGTCGCCAGACTTCAGGTTTGCCCGGACCTCGGCACGAATCCGACGAGCCGCTGTGGCGCGAGCACCAGCGGCCGCCCGTTGTTCGTCAGTCAGTGGGGGCAAGGACACGCAGGGGAAGGTAGCACCGCAAGCTTCGGCATTCCCTGTGCGCAACGCAGCTGTGGTCAATCAGGCATCAACAAGTGCCGCGGAAATTTCCTGGGCTGCCAAGCCAGGGTCTTGAGCGGCAGTGATTGGACGGCCGATGACCAATAGATCGGCACCGTCCGCCAGAGCCTGTTCCGGGGTGGCGACGCGCTGTTGATCACCGAGGTCTCCACCGGCAGGCCGGATCCCGGGAATAACCAATCGAATGTCAGGTCCCACGGTCTCCCGGACTGCGGCAACCTCAAGCGGGGAACAGACCAGCGCAGTAGCACCGGCGTCCACGGCCAGCCTGGCGAGTCGAACCACGGCATCCAGCGGTTCGCCCTCTATGCCAATCGCGCCAAGATCCGCGGCCGTCAGGGAGGTAAGGATTGTGACAGCGGTGATGGCGGTGCCCGGCAACGCGTCGACTGCGGCCGCGATCATCGCTGGCCCGCCAGATGCGTGAACCGTCAATAAGGCGGGGTTCAGAGGTGCTACTGAGCGGGCCGCACCCGCCACCGTGTTAGGGATGTCGTGCAGTTTGAGGTCGAGGAATAGTCCGACCTCCTCCCCCGCCGCCGCTCTGATCGCGGCGACGCCAGCGGCACCATCGCGAAGGTAGGTTTCGAGCCCGACCTTGAGGAACGCAACCGAATCAGCCACTTGAGCTGCGACGGTCGTGGCGCGATCCAAGTTCGGAAGGTCGAGGGCAACCGCAATGGGCGCACGGGTACCAGTCATTAGATGGTTACTTCCTCTCGGTGTGCGTAACCGACAGCGTCGGCCACACTGCGAAAACCTCGATCGGCGAGGGCGGCCGCGAGTTCGTTATGGATACGCCACGGCGCGGACGGATCGTTGAATACCGCCGTGCCGACGCTCACCGCGTTCGCACCTGCAAGGAGGAACTGCAGGGCATCAAGTCCTGTCGCGATTCCACCCATTCCCAAAATCGGAACTTCCGGCAGCGCCTGACGGACCTGCCACACACAGCGCACCGCCATCGGCCGGATCGCCGGACCGGACAGTCCGCCAGTAATACCGGCCAATGCAGGTCGCATAGTGTCGGTATCAATCACCATACCCAGCGTGGTGTTGATCATCGAGAGGCCGTCTGCCCCAGCGGTGACACAAGCCCTGGCGATATCAGCAATATCGGTAACGTCCGGGGACAGCTTCGCGAAGATAGGCGTCAGCGCGCTGGTGTGGCGGCGTACCGCATGGATCACCGACCCTGCAGCGCGCGCATCGCAGGCGAATACCTGTCCGCGACTTTCGACGTTCGGGCATGAGATGTTCACTTCGATAGCCGAAATGCCTTCTTCGTGGCGCAGCCGATTGGCTAGCTCGGCAAACTCGTTGACAGATCCGCCTGCGATAGAGACCACAGTTCGGGCCCCACGCTCACGCAGCCAGCGCAGGTCCTTACGGATGAACTCCTCAACTCCGGGGCCCTGCAGGCCAATGGAGTTCAGCATTCCAGCCGGAGTCTCTGCCATACGTGGAGTTGGTCGACCCGACCGTGGCGACGCCATGATGCTCTTGGTCACCACTGCACCAATCGCCGTCACATCGAAGAACCGATCGAGCTCGCGCCCGGCAGCTGCGCAACCGGAGGCTGTCAGAACCGGCGACGGCAAAGCAGCACTTGCCAATTGCGCACGCATATCCACAACGTTGCTCATCGCGTTCCCGCTCCACCCTCAACGACGGGTGCGCCCAGACAGTCGGCCGGGACAGTCCCCACTTCATCCCAACGGACCTGGTCTCCGAAGAACACCGGACCGTCCGTGCACGAGCGCGTCATCCGCGTTACGCCATCGGACCCCACCACCGGCAGCACGCATGTCATGCATACGCCGACGCCACACGCCATGGCCTCTTCGACTGCGCACTGGCTGACGATGCCGCGTTGGGAGGCCACTTCGGCAAGTCCGGCAAGCATGCCCATCGGGCCACATCCATAGATGACCTGCCCGCCATGTTGGTCGAGGATGCCGCCGAGCACGTCAGTAACGCGCCCGCGCGTCCCGAGTGATCCGTCATCGGTAGTAATCGTCAGCGTCGATGCTCGACGCCGACCGTCGACCACGCCAAAGAGCCGTGATTCGGTCGCAGCACCCAAGATCATGTCCACTCGGCAGCCGCGTTCCCGCAACCGATCAGCGAGCATGAAGAGCGGTGCCGAGCCGTAGCCGCCACCCACCAAGACGCACGGCACCGGATCCTTGGGAAGGGAAAAGGGGCGTCCAAGCGGTGCGATCACATCGAGGGCGTCGCCTTGAACACGATCGACGAGCCACTTCGTGCCCGGCCCGTGGGCGTCGACCACGATCTCCACGGTCCCGCCGAGCGCCCCGGCAGTGTCGACGTGGTGAATCGAGAAGCAACGCCTGAGCAACATGGCGGTAGGTTGGCCACCCACCGCGATAGCAACGAAGTTGCCCGGAGCCGTCAGCTCGGCAACGCCCGGGGCGGCGAATACCAACACGTGATAGTCACCGCTGCGGCGAACCGCCAAGACCTCACCGCGAACCTGCAGCGGGCCAACATCTGCCTTCGATCCACGCCCCATCATGCTCATGAATTGAGGCCTTCACCGGATGCAGCCTGTGCCAACCGCAGGGCGGAAAGGTCCGCTGCGTGTTGCTGCAGACTGCGGACCGAAATCTCCCCGGCCAACATCGATTCGATACCTTCCACCGCGGCTGCAAGACCCTGAGCCGTCGTGATGCATGGAATCCCGAGACGCACGGCGACGGTCCGGATTTCATATCCGTCTACCCGTGCCCCGACCCCATAAGGGGTGTTGACGACCATCGCAATCTCTCCGGCTTCCATAGCGTCGATCGTGGTGGGCTCGCCATTGGGCCCAAGACCTTCAAAATGCTTGCGCAATTCGGTGGTCTTGACTCCATGACGGGCGAGCACCGCGGCAGTTCCGGGCGTCGCAGCGATCTCGAATCCCAGATCGGCGAGGCGCTTGACAGGAAATACCATCGAACGCTTGTCACGGTCGGCCATCGAGACAAAAACCCGACCGGACGTCGGCAAGCCTGAAGAGAACGCCGCTGCCTGAGACTTGGCAAATGCAGTCCCGAAGTCGTGGTCAATGCCCATCACCTCGCCAGTAGAACGCATCTCCGGTCCAAGCAGGGTGTCCACGCCATGGAAGCGCCCGAACGGAAGCACCGCCTCCTTAACCGCAACCGGCCCGCCGACCGGCAGCGTGCCACCGTCACCCTGCGCAGTCAGGATCCCCTCAGCCCTCAGTTGCGCGATGGTTGCACCCATGGCGATTCGAGCAGCAGCTTTCGCCATGGATACGCCGGTTGCCTTCGAAACGAACGGAACCGTCCGCGACGCCCTCGGGTTTGCCTCGAGCACGTACAGCACTCCCCCAGCTAACGCGTACTGAACGTTGAGAAGGCCCCGCACGCCCACACCCTTGGCGATGGCCTCCGTGCTGCGCCGGACCCTCATGATCTCGGTACGACTCAACGTGATCGGAGGTAGCGCGCATGCCGAGTCCCCGGAGTGAACTCCTGCTTCTTCAATGTGTTCCATCACGCCGCCGAGGAAGAGCTCCTCACCGTCGTACAAGGCATCGACATCGATCTCGATGGCGTCATCGAGGAATCTGTCGACCAAGACCGGATGTTCCGGACTCGCCTGGGTTGCACGCTCGAGATAGTCGGCGAGCATCGCATCGTCATAGACAATTTCCATCCCGCGTCCGCCTAGGACGTAGGACGGTCGAACGAGAACGGGGTAGCCGACCCTCGCCGCGATCTCTTGAGCCTGTTCGAAACTGCTAGCCAAACCGTGAGCTGGCGCTGGCAGCGACGCCTCGTCCAACACCCGACCGAACGCCCCGCGTTCCTCAGCCAGGTGAATCGCTTCCGGGCTCGTGCCGACGACGGGTACACCCGCGTCCTTGAGGGTCTGAGCCAAACCGAGTGGGGTCTGCCCCCCTAGTTGACAGATCACGCCCGCAACTGGACCAGCCGCGGCCTCTGCCTCGTACACGGCGAGGACGTCCTCTGCGGTCAGCGGCTCGAAGTAGAGCCGATCGGACGTGTCGTAGTCAGTTGAAACCGTCTCAGGGTTGCAGTTGACCATCACGGTCTCGTAGCCGACCTCCCGCAGCGCCATGGCCGCGTGGACGCACGAGTAGTCGAACTCGATGCCCTGCCCGAT
>DMNR01000208.1:7745-8914 GCA_003452655.1 Actinomycetota bacterium
TCACCGTCTCGTACCCGGCTTCGCGCAACGCGAGGGCCGCGTGGACGCAGGAGTAGTCGAATTCGATGCCTTGGCCGATTCGGTTCGGACCTGATCCCAAGATCAGCACTGCGGGTTTATCGCGCTTGGCGACTTCGGTTTCTTCGTCGTATGTGGAGTAGTGGTAGGGCGTGCGTGCCTCAAACTCCGCCGCGCACGTATCAACGGTCTTATAGACCGGCTCAACTCCAAGCTGCTTGCGCAACGAACGGATTTCCGATTCGCTCACCACGAGCGTGGGAGCGCTTCGCAAACCAGCGAGCTGAGCGTCAGAGAAGCCATGACGCTTAACTTCGCGAAGCAATTCCTCGGTCAGCTCAGGGGCTTCGCGCACCTCATCGGCCAATTCGTTGATGAGTTCAATCTGATCGAGGAACCACGGATCAATATCGGTCGCTTCGTGCACCTGCTCGTTCGTCGCACCCGCCCACAAGGCGAGCTGGACTTCGTTAAGCCGACCGTCGCGCGGGACCTTCATTTGCTCGAGGAGTTCGGGCACATTGACCGATTCCTTGGCTTCCGGCCAGGTGAACGCAGCGCCCCGCTTCTCGACGCTTCGCAACGCCTTCTGTAGCGCTTCGGTGAAGTTGCGGCCAATTGCCATGGCTTCGCCAACGCTCTTCATCGTGGTTGTCAGCGTCTGATCGGCATTCGGGAACTTCTCGAATGCAAACCGTGGGACCTTGACCACGATGTAGTCGAGCGTGGGTTCGAAAGCCGCCGGAGTCTCGCGCGTGATGTCGTTGGGAATCTCGTCGAGGGTGTACCCGACGGCCAACTTCGCAGCGATCTTCGCAATCGGGAATCCGGTCGCCTTCGAGGCAAGCGCGGAGGATCGTGAAACTCGAGGATTCATCTCGATCACGATCATCCGACCGGTATCAGGGTCAATCGCAAACTGAATGTTGCATCCGCCAGTGTCGACGCCAACCTTGCGAATCACGTCAATACCGACATCCCGCATTCGCTGGAACTCGCGGTCTGTGAGCGTCAGAGCTGGTGCAACGGTGATTGAGTCACCGGTGTGGACACCGACTGGGTCCACATTCTCGATCGAGCAGACCACAACCACGTTGTCGTTCCGGTCGCGCATGAGTTCAAGTTCATACTCCTTCCAGCCGAGGATCGAT
>DMNR01000104.1 GCA_003452655.1 Actinomycetota bacterium
GTGGTCAGCCGTTCTTGACAACCTGGTTTGCCTCGTCATCTCAGGACAGTCTGCCAGTTCAATCACTGTCAGCGTGAACCCGACGCTGAGCGAGTCCTTTCAGGCCCGCCATCACTGCGACCTCCGGTTCCGCGCCGAGCGCTTCATTCTGTTGAGACGGCGACGCTGGGACTGACTCGGCTACGTGTCCGCCTCATCCGTGCCGGTCAACGGCACGTTCAGCTCTGCTCCAGGGTGCCAGAGCGACCAGAGGAGCACCGGAACGGCAGCGATCAGACTGACGACGCGTTCCAAGGTGGCAGCCAAGAACAGCAACGCCACGTCGGCTCCGATGACATCGGCGGTCCCAGCTACCAGTGCCTCGCGCGCTCCAATCCCCGATGGGAAGATTCCTAGAGCGGCGGCGGCCGGCGTTGTAAAGCTAAACGTGGCGGCGCCGGGGAGATCGAGGCTCGCTCCCAACAGAGCCGCGATCGCCCAGAGTCGCGCCGACCCAATGATCGCGGTACACACTTCCACCAGGGCCAGCAGGCGAAGGTGGTCAGCGCGGGGCGCCGAGCGCACTCGCATGCTCCAACCGGCGTAACCCAAAGCCACTCCACCGATGATGGCGAATCCCCCAAGCCACCAGCGATCAGCCGCAAAAACCAAGCCGACCCCGGAGATGGCCAGTCCCGAGGCAAGCCACCACACTGCTGTAAACAACTGGGCTCTCACGGCAAGGCGCTGGGACGCATCCCGGTTGGCCAGCACCCGGTGTCGTAGTAACGGGCCGCCCGGAAACGGCAACATGTTGGCCACGTTGGCCTGGCTCACGTAGCGGAGGGTCTCCACCGGGCCGAGTCGCACGTCGACCAGAGAGGCCTGCAGCCAGAATTCTGCGCCGTTCACTGCAAGCACCGCTGGAAGGAACGCCCCGCCTACCGCCAGCATTGCGAACACGGGGACGTCGGTCAGTTCGGCACCGACCCAGGCGCGCCAACTCGCCAACACAACCAACGCCGTGCCCAAGAGCGCCGCTACTGGGCGAACTGCTGGCACAGCCGCGAGCCGCTTCGACAGCTCACTGACGACGGAAATCCCCCGCGATAGGGACAATACCAGCCGCTGGCGCCACACCGAGAACATGAGGGCAACGCTACCGGAGAGGAGTGCGGCTCATTTGAGCGGTCCCCCACCCCCGCCAACTAGCGTTTCGTCCTCCCGGACGAACAGCATTCCTGCGCCCTACCAAACCGAGCCACATCGGACTTGACCTCATGAATCCCTCGATCACCAAATCCAGCGCAAGGTGGTTCGCTGTCGTTGTCGTCGTCGTAACGGCTGCTGTGGCTTTCGTTGGGTTCACCGCACTCCAGGTACCGGGCATGGGCCTTGATGAAGGCGCCCACATCACTCATGCGGAGAAGCTTCGCCAGGGACACCTGGCCTCCCACGACGACATGATGAGCCCGGAGCTGAGCTCCGCTATCCGCTGTGAGCGGTATAGGGCATGGGGCAGCGGGCTCAATCCTGGCTACCCAAGCGGGGCCCACTACGAATGCTACAGCCCAGCTCAACTCAAAAAGGGGAACAACGAGTTCGCCGCCCAACAAGCCCAACACACGCCCGTTTACTACCTGCCACTGGCGCTGGCCACGAAGGTCGTCGACAAGGTGACCGACCTAGATCCCCTTGTCGACACCTACCGGGTGGCCGGCCTGATATTCACCGCGCTCACCACAGCTTCCCTGTTGATTCTCGCTCGGAAGCTCAGAATCTCACCTTGGATCGGGGCGGCCTGCACGCTGGCGGTGATCGGCACCTCGGGTTTCATATACGCCCACGCGTTCGTCAACAACGACGCGCTGGCCATTCCCGGCGGGGTCGCCATGTTGTTAGCCGCCCGTCGAGTCGATCGCGGTCGAGCCTCCGTCTGGCTCTTGTTCGCTGTGTCTTTCGCCGTCGCCCTTGCCAAGCCAACGTTCCTCGCTGCTCAGCTGGCGGCGATGATCTACCTGCTGCAGGGGTTGCGGACCTCCGATACGCCCCTCATCGTCGCTCTACGGGCCGATGGCGCAGCGCGCGTCAGGTGGGTGCGAGGTACCTTCGGCCGCCTAGCACCCCTCATTGCGACGCTCGGTGGCTTGGCGCTCGGCACGATGGCTTGGCAATTGTGGATTCAGCGAATGGTTCCCGGGTCGCGCTCCAACTTCACAGAATTCTACAAAACCCGGGTCTTTCAAGCCGACTACTTCAAGGATGTCGTCAACAACCTACAGAATCCACTCACTCAAGAACGCCCGATCAGCATCATGGATCCGTCCTATGGGCTCTTCGCCATGTCGCTGCTCGAGGCCACCTTTCTGTGGGGCACGGTACTCGTAGCGTTCGGTCTATTTCGTCGCAGGGCTGGCGAAGCCGCCCGTCTGGCCAGAAGCGGCGTGAGCGCGATCGTGGTGGGTGCAGTCGTCCTGTTCGCCTACGCCGCAGCGCGGGGCTACGGGGTCTCCTCCGCCAACACGCGCTACCTCCTCCCAGCGGTGCCGTTCATGTTTGGTGCCATCGCCCTCTCCATCGATCACCTTTGGGAGCAACACTTACGACGAATCCCAAAAGGGCTACTGACCGCCCTGGTCGCCGTGATGCTGCTCCTCGAGGGAGTAGCCGTATCCCATACCCCCGATCCGCGTCTGAACAACGCCTGGACGCGACGCCAGACCGGCGTCCTGGCGTCGTTCATCAACGAAGATGTCGCTTCGACAAAGCCCTGCATACACAAGGGGGACACGGTCATCGTCGTCCCGTTCATGCCGGCGTTGTACTCGATGACACCCGAAATCGAGCCACCAGAAAATGCATCGGACTATTGGGTCACATCGTTACCTCGCGAAGTGCGCAAGGCGCCCTACGACACCATCGAGGGCTCTGACGTCGACGTCGTGATCACGAGCAGCCCGCTTCGTGTGGCCTACGAGCGGACCGCTGTGGCTCGGGTGCAGTCCAGCTGGACCCAGTGCGCCCTTTGGCAGCCCATCGGATTGGGCCTCAGCCACCCGCCCTTCGAGGTATTCGTACGCCCTTAGGGTCCACCATATGATGAGCCGCGCGGTGTAGTTGGGTGGGTGGACATCATCAGCAAGGCGTTGACTGGATGTTTCGAATCGGTGTTGCCGCATCTCGATGAGCGGCAACGTCGCTTGAACGTGGGTACCGTGGCGGTGATGTTGGGTCGCGGTGGCCGGACCAAGATGTCCGAGTTGACGGGCAGGTCGCGGTCGACTGTGATCCAGGGCGCCAGCGAAATCGAGGCCGGTGTGGTCGGCGGCACCGGGCCGGCTCTTCTAGGTGGTTGGTGTCTTTCGCGGTCGGTTGAGACTCGCGACCGCAGTTCATGTCGGGTAGAATCACACCTATGTTGGTTGCGGGTTGTGCCGTCGGGGTGACACCCCGGCAGGCTGATTGTCAGAGGCGGTAATCCGCGTAGCAGCCCCCGTAGCTAAGGCCGGTGCACCGGCTCTACGCCCTGTACGTACGCCCGTAATCGGGTCGACCACGTTCGACTAGCGTCCGACAGCTGCGCTTCCGTCTCGTGCTGATGACTGGTCCGCTCAACCCTGCAACCAGTCCGGAGAAGACTGCGACAATGGATGTGCGTCAAAATCGGTCGCTTGCATCGGTGCTTGCCGTGATCGGCGTGTCGATTCCGTTCCTCGTGTACTTCTCCGCCCCCCGGTTCGCGGACGAAATGCGGGATCCGTACACGATGACCGTGCGATATGGCCTGAACCCCATCAAGATCGTCATGGGCAACCTCAAGGACATTCGCCCATTCCTCGAACTCGGCAATATCCGACCGCTTGGCCGAATCGCGTACTCGTTCGAATTTGTGTACTCGAAGGCCATCGCCGACACGCTCGGGGTGCCCTTGCCCACCATCCACGCCGTGGTCCGAACGGCAGCGCTGTGGGCGGCGGTGGCTGCGGTCGTCGTCCTCTGGCGGGCGATCGAAACCAGCGGCCGGCACCTCCGGCCGCAGATGACGCGTTCGGTCGGCCTGGTGGCCTGCGCCGCCGCCGTTGCGACCCTTGCCACGTGGAACTACCAACCACTCGTCTTCTTTCCAACCCAGGGCCTGTTGAGCGTCGCGTTGGTCTGCCTTGCCAGTGCCTTCACCCTCCGCTTTTC
>DMNR01000086.1:0-1027 GCA_003452655.1 Actinomycetota bacterium
TGGCCCGAGGCACTAACTCAGCCGCTGTCAATCATGGCCTTCAGCGGGCTCACCGTCGTTTCTATCTGGCGCCATCGCCGCGGGCAGATCACTTGGAAGGGTCGAACACTTCCTTAGCAGGGGCTTCCGACAAGACGCTACTGGTCGTCCTCACCAAATGGCGACGTGGCCAAATAGCGAGGGGCCTTGCCCTTCACAGCTGCCCAGAGTCGGGTTCCGTTCTCGAAGTGCCACCACTCGCAATCGAGTTGCACAAACCCGGCCTTCCACATCACCGAACGCAACAACCTCCGAAGATCACGACAGAGTGCGAGTGGGTCGGAATCGGGCACGGATTCAAGCGAGCGCGCGTGGGCGCGACTCGAGAACTCATCAAATCGGGTGCCGAGATTCAGCGACTCAGATTGCCACGTCAGCGTGAGATCAACTGTCCCACCGGTTGCATGCGGTGGCGGCGTGGCCGGGTCCGGCGATGGCGGATTTACGAATCCTGGCGCGAGCTTTCCATCAGCGTAGGCGAGCGAATGCAGATCCGCCTGAAGTTTCGGGTCACGCCAGGCATCCCACACCGCGAGCCCGAAGCCGTCGGGTAAATCGTCAACAGCGTTGACCAACCGAAGGGCCGCACCTTGCCGCATTAACGCCTCGGGCAGCGAGTGTGGCCAACCACTGTAAAAGTACGAACCGAGTACTCGAATCCGTGGGTGACGAATGTTGATCAAAGGTTCGTCACTGCCGTCAGCGTCGTTTCCCACCAGCGGCAGTTCGGCTCCCGATGTGTCGGAGAACAACTCGGGAATCGGCGCTGCGGCCGGTGGTGCCACGATGCCAGCAACATTCGCAGGGTCAACTCCACACCACTCGTACGTCGGCAAACTGGTCAGACGTGTACGGATGTCGACAGGCATGGGTCTATGTTCTTGCACCACCGCCCGCGAAGGACAACTCGGGGCACCGATTGAGCCAGTTGGGGGCCGAACAGGTGAAGGGTGGTATCCGGCACCGCAGTCCATAACATCGGGAACGC
>DMNR01000086.1:1245-4189 GCA_003452655.1 Actinomycetota bacterium
GGACGAACCGTGAACGCTCTATCGTCAGGCGTCGTGAGTCGCATCGTTGTCATCGGCGCCGGAATCGGTGGCATGGCGGCGGCGGCGCGCCTGAGCGTCAAGGGCCACCAGGTGACGATCGTTGAACAATCCGATCGAGTGGGCGGCAAGGCCGGTTCGTACGAGCGCGATGGCTTCGTCTTTGACACCGGGCCAAGTCTGATCACACTTCCGGCGGTATACCGAGACCTCTTCCTCAAGACCGGCAGCTCACTGGAAGACAACGTCGACCTCCAACCAGTCGAGCCTGGCACCCGTTACCGCTGGGCCGACGGCACCGAGGTGACTCTGCCGGGCGTGAACCCGGCAGCCGTCGCCATCGCACTTGGTGATGCGCTCGGGGACAGCGCCCGCCAGGATTGGTTGGCGTTGACCGCCCGCGCCGCCGAGATCTGGCGGATCACCCGGAAACCGTTTCTCGAGTCGCCGTTGACCGGAACCAAGGATCTCCTCGCCCTCGCCAAGAGTCCCCGCGACATTCGCACAGTCGCTCCGACGACTAGCTTGCGTGGACTCGGCCGCAAGTACCTGCACGATCCACGCCTGCGAATGTTGCTCGACCGGTACGCCACCTACTCCGGTTCAGATCCGCGTAAGGCTCCCGCGGCATTGGCAACGATCCCGTACGTGGAACAAACCTTTGGCAGTTGGCATATCGGCGGTGGAGTTCATAAGCTTGCCGACGCCCTTGCTGCGCGATGTGACGAACGCAAAGCAACCATTGAGCTCAACACCAAGGTGGCGCGCATTGCGCTGAAGAACGAACGCGTCGCCGGAGTTGAGCTTTCCGGTGGCCGCCGGTTAGACGCCGACATCGTGGTGTCCAATGCCGATGCCTCCCACCTCTACGGCGACCTCACCTCAGGCAGCAAAGCGGCGGCCGCACTACGCCAGCTCCGAAGAGCGACACCGTCGTTTTCCGGATTTGTCATGCTGCTGGCGGCCCAAGGCACGACCCCAGGAATCAGCCATCACAACGTGTGGTTCCCGTCGGACTATGACGAGGAATTTGACGCGGTCTTCACGGGGCGTCCGCCGGCTGATCCCACGATCTACGCATGTGTTCCCGATGACCCATTGATGCGACCGGACAGTAATCACGAGTCTTGGTTTGTCTTAGTCAACGCACCCCGCCACGGTCAGGGAAAGCGGGAATTCGACTGGTCGTCAAGGGAGTTCGCCAAAGACTACGCCGATCGAATGCTGGCAGCGTTAGCCGAGCGAGGCACGGACCTTCGCGAGCGCATTCTGTGGCGCGAACTCATTACGCCAGCCGACCTCCAAGATCGGACAGGAGCGCCAGGAGGATCCATCTACGGAACGTCTAGCAATGGAATGCGTGCCGCGTTCCTGCGACCAGCCAACACCTCGCCCATCGAAGGGCTCTATCTCGTTGGCGGGTCTGCACATCCCGGAGGCGGATTGCCACTGGTGGGAATGTCGGCCGAGATCGTCGCTGAGACAATCGGTCGCGCTAAGAAGCGTGGCTAACTGCGGCAATCAGCGAACGCGCCGTGCCGCACGGAGGAAGGGCGCTTTTGGCATTGAGGCCACAATCTTCGCCTCTTCTATCCTGCTCGAATCACCGTCGAGGAACCGAAGGATGCGGTCGGGCGGATTCCTCGCGAAAAGCGCAGCGAATGCAGATTCGATTGCATTCGGCTCGTTCGTCACGACATCCAACAGCACTCGATCGAGATAGGCGTGGCGCTTGCTCTGCTTGAACCTCAGGTCACGAACAGCGGTTGACCCGGCCGTAAGCGCGTCAGCAATCTGTATGGCGTGACTGCGCATCCGATCGAAGCCATATCCGGTAGAGGCTCTCAACAACCCGCCCCGACGCCCGATTGGGATGATCGGGTCCGTCTCACCACCGTCAGGATCGAGAATGAGTGGTAGTTCGCCACACTCACTTCGAAGAACCTTCCAATCCGAAACACCCTGCACATGCGAGAGGTACTGCCTCAGTGCACCCTCGGCCTCCTGCCGATCCCAGGGCACATGGGAGAAGGAAGCGAGTTCGATCAGCGCCCTCGTCTGGGACAGCGGCAGGACATAACCAAACTGCACACGCTCATCGGCGCATAAGCGAAAGTCCATGAACGTCGCAATGTCGGGAGTGAACTCAGGTGCGGGAGTCTCGATCTCCCACCCCACGAAGCACATCTTGACCCGGGACTCGGGACCATCGTGCGGAGGGCGCGAATCAAACATCAACGATGCGCGGTACTCGCCTGCCCGACCAGTCGCGATGACACCGTCCGAGGTTGCGCGGACTGCTTCGATCCGATCGACAATCCAGGCGACGTGGCCAGCATGCGATTCGGCCCGCACCCAGTCATCGATAGCCGCACCTCGCACGTACCGGTATCGGTACGGAGTCAGGTCAAGCCGACGATTCTCGTCGTCAGCGAAGACATCCAGTACGGTCCATTCCCGTTCCGCCAAGTCATCGACTGGCCCATGCTGCTGCGACCAGTAGCCCCACGCTCGGTTCTGTGACGCGAACGACCCATCGTCGACAACAGCGATCCGCTTGTTCCTCAACTCCGGCCGTGAGAGAAGCTCCGCGCACAGGAGAAGTCCCGAGGCACCGGCCCCGACTATCACGTAGTCGAAATCAGCGGCTCGGGACTCCCGATTCGTATCCGTCTTCGCCTCTGCCACGAGCTAGGCCTTACGGAACTGCAGGACCGCGATTCGAACCATGATGAGACCCATCACGGCAATGATCACGGCCTCCAACCACATCGGCACCAACCAATCTCCCCACGTCACACCACTGACGAATTGCTCACCTGCCGGCCCGACATCGATGAACGAGAAGATCGTTCGCCGAACCAGATCAACTGCGTACGTCAACGGGTTGATGTGGGTGAGAATTGTCAGCCACGTCGGGAGGTTG
>DMNR01000086.1:4464-4812 GCA_003452655.1 Actinomycetota bacterium
GCAGCCACCATCACGCCAAAAGCGGTGATCATCAGCGCGATTAGCATCAGCTCGGCAACAACCAGAACGATCATCAAAGGGTTGTATGGAACCCCCACCAAACCCGCAAGTGCGAGCAGGACTAAGCCCTGGAAGGTCGCGACGGTTGCGCCACCGACGCACTTGCCGACGACGATCGCCCACCGACCAACGGGAGCAACCAACATCTCTCGCAGGAATCCAAACTCTCGGTCCCACACGATCGAACCGGCAGAAAACACTGCGGTGAACAAGACAGCGAGCGTTAGGACTCCGGGGAACAGGAACGTCCGAAGGTTGACGTCCGGGTGCGAAGCCGTGTTTCGCATG
>DMNR01000414.1 GCA_003452655.1 Actinomycetota bacterium
GGGAGTGCGAGTGGTAGGGAGATTAGATCCCCACATGATCAAATATGAGGCATTCCACCAGTCAGCGCTCTCGGGCACATCGGTTTGGTCCCCCCAGATCTGTGGTGAGGCGATCGGAAGGTCCGCGTACCAGTCATAGAAACTGATCATTGTTCCGCCGAGCAGGCTGGTGTAGCGGGCGCCCACCGCATGCGAAGCCATTGACATGGCAGGAATCGGCGAGAATCCAGCGATGCGGTCCGGACCGTATTCCTTGATTGCATGAACCTGTGCTGCCGCGGTGATCTCCAGTGCCTCTTCCCAGGTGGTGCGGACGAGGCCGCCCTTTCCGCGGGCGCTTTGGTAGCGCTTGCGCTTTTCCGGGTCAGTCGAGATCTCGCCAAATGCATCGACCGGATCGCCGAGCCTGGCCTTTGCTTCCCGGTACATTTCAAGCAAAACGCCACGGACGTATGGGAACCGCACTCGCGTAGGTGAGTAGGTGTACCAGCTGAATGCAGCGCCGCGAGGGCAGCCGCGTGGTTCGTACTCAGGGGAGTTTGCGCCCACGCTTGGGTAGTCGGTCTCCTGTGATTCCCAGGTGATGATCCCGTCCTTGACGTAGNNCTCCCACGTGATGATGCCGTCCTTCACGTACACCTTCCACGAGCAGGATCCGGTGCAGTTGACCCCATGGGTCGAACGAACGACTTTGTCGTGGCTCCATCGGTCGCGGTAAAAGACGTCAGCTTCACGACCTCCGACCTTGTGAACTGTCCGCAGGTCGGGGGAGATCTCGTTCTTGCTGAGGAAGCGCCGCCCTCTCAGCAGTGCGTCGACAATGTCGCCATCAATTTGACCGCTTCCCTGAAGGGGGTTGGGTCCGGGTGCCTTGGTGTCATCGGTCGCGGTCATAGTTGGTCCTCTCGAATGGCGGGTGGATCGACAAGCTGGATGACACATCGCGGAGTAAAGGGATCGATATCGGCAAAGCGTGCTTTCACTGGTGAACCGGCGCGCTCCAGCGCGCCGAGGACAAGCCCGAGGTGTGCTCCGCAGATAACCTGTTGCTGTTCGGCCGCGAGCTCGCCGTATGGGCACGCATGTAGCACTACCCGTTGCTCGTTCGGTTCAGCTACGGGTGCGAAGCCGCGTTGGTCGAGTAGTTCCGTGATGACTTCGATTGCCTGTTCGGCCGTGTTCACTTCATGGGTGGGCACTTCATCTGCATGGTCGTGAACCCATTGCCTGGCGGAGTTCTCCACGTGCTCCCACGTGCTCGAGCCGAAGTTGTCCTGTGCCGCCTGGGCCGCCAGAACGCGGCACAGCAGTTCCAAGGAATCCGTCTCTTGCGACGAACGTGGGTTGGGCACGGACGATGTCGCGGTCGCGCGATACGCACGCTTCGGACGACCGCGCCCGCCGCTAGTCTGGCTCTCGCTGTTAACAAGTTCTGCCGCGATGAGGATGTTCAGATGTTCCCGAACGGTGTTGGGATGCAACCCAGTCCGGTCTGCGAGTTCAGAGATGGTGAGGACTTCGTCCGATTCGTTCAGCAAATGCAGCAACTGTTCTCTGCTTTGGCTAGCTAATGCCCGGTGAGTTGTGAACGCTGATCGGTCGCTGGTTGTCATCTGAAATCACCTCGTCTCATTGATATTCGCCGGAAGACCTAGCAGGGAACTTCTGCGTGCTTGCGCTCGTAGTAGAAGACATTGAGACCGACGCAGATCAGGCAGAACACAGCGACGCCGATGTAGAACGGCCTCGGCGTAACGATCGAGATCAGTACGCCGAAGATGAACGGTCCGAAGGCCGCGATGGCCGACGTCCAGCCGATCACGCCGCCTGCCTGACGGGGTTGAAAAATCATCGGCATCTGCTTGAAGGTTGAGGCGTTGCCGATCCCGGCGAAGAAGAAGATCGCGAGCATTCCCCACAAGAAGGGTGTGAACTGCTCAACGGAGGTTGGTACGACATAGAGCGACGTGAAGATCAAGGATGCGGCGATACCCAGCCCACTCACCGTCGTCCACACTGCTCCACCGAACTTGTCTGCCAGCGGGCCAAAGGCAATTCGAGTAACGGACCCAACCAGCGCGCCGAGGAAGAGGTACTTGAGTGGATCGGGTGCGCCGGGGAAAGCTCCGTATTGATTCTTGATGAGCAGGCCGAATTGTGCTGCGAACCCGGAGAAGGTTCCGAACGTCATCATGTACATCGCGGTCATGATCCAGGTGTGCTTGTTCTTGAAGATATCCCGCTGTTGTTTCAACGTTGAGATGATTGGAACGGAGCGAAGCATGAACCAGGCGAGCAGTGCACCGGCGAATACAAATGGGATATAGACCAGTGCGGCATTCTGAATCCACAGTTGCGTGGGTGCCTTGCCGGCCGCCGTGTAGGTGAGCGAACTGCCGACCATGGCGAATCCGATCAACCACGGCGTCAGTAGCTGAACGACAGAGACTCCGAAGTTTCCGATTCCGGCCTGAATTCCAAGGGCTGTTCCTTGTTTGGCACGTGGGAAGAAGTAGCTCGTGCTAGGCATGAATCCGGAGAAGTTCCCACCGCCGATTCCTGCCAGGAAAGCTAGCCCCATCAA
Source organism: Actinomycetota bacterium (assembly GCA_003452655.1). Classification (GTDB taxonomy): domain Bacteria; phylum Actinomycetota; class Actinomycetes; order S36-B12; family UBA10799; genus UBA10799. The sequence goes on from DMNR01000414.1 coordinate 2,585, forward strand.
GACCCAATAGGGAGTCGCGGGATTCTGCAACGCAAAGAACCAGCCAACCAGTGGGATCACCAACAAGAGCGTCGAGAAAGTGACGAGTCGTCGAGTACCCACCATCGGCGGCAGGAATGTCCAAACGAGTCGGAGCAACCCGCCCGCGAGCCCCGGCATTGCAGCCAGCCAGTAGAGCTGATCGTTAGTGACCTGGAATCCAAGCCCCTGAAGCTTGGGGGCAATCGCACTCACGAGGAACCAAGTGCTGAAGGACAAGAGCAGAGTAAAGGTCGTGATCCACAGCGTGCGCCACGCGAGCCGGTGATCCCAGTTCTCCTGGTCCTCCGGGTTCCAGTTCTTCAACCAGCGTGCCGAGTTGACCATTTCTGCCTTCGCGACAACTGCAGGGTCTTGTTCGACTGCGGTCATGGTGCGACCTCTTCTCGTGAGTTACTTGCGCCTGCTTGTGAGAGTGTTGTGTTGGCCGGTGATTGCGAATCCGGCTTGTGTTCGAACTCGTTCTTCGATTCCGGTGATTGCTTCTGCAGCATGCGAATGACCGTGGCATGCATCCAGATCGCTGCCAGCAGAGTCACCACGAAGATGACGCCGAAGGTTGACTGCGGTGCCGACGTCCATGCGGTGGTGTAGGCGAACAATGGTGGGAGAAACAGCCCGCCAAGCGCACCCAACATTCCGACGAGTCCACCTACGGCTCCAACATCGTTGGGGAAGTACTCCGGAATGTGCTTGAAGACCGCCGCCTTTCCAATGCCCATGGCGACGCCGAGGATGAAGACGAGTGCGGTGAACTCGGAAACGCCGGGATGCCAGGGGAGGATGTCGGTGTCGGGAGCCCCACCTGACCCAGAAATCACGATGTGCCCATAGGGCATCATCAGAATCGCTGATGCGATCAGCATGGCGCCGAAGCTCCAATACATGACCCGGCGGGCGCCCAGGTGGTCGGATAGTGAACCACCCACAGGACGCAGGAGTGATGCGGGAAAGATGAAGAGTGC
>DMNR01000130.1 GCA_003452655.1 Actinomycetota bacterium
GTCTGGTTGACGATCTGCATCGACCCACCACCAACAAGCTTCTTGAACTTGACGAGCGAGAAGTCAGGCTCGATTCCAGTGGTGTCGCAATCCATCATGAATCCGATGGTTCCCGTAGGAGCGAGAACACTCGCCTGGGCGTTACGCCAGCCGTTGACCGCACCAATTGCAAGGCAGTCTTCCCACGCCTTGGTGGCAACACGAACCACATCACCATCGAGAGCGCCAACTGTGCGGACCGCATCTGTTGCTGCCGCATGCTTGCGCATCACTCGGGCGTGAGCATCGGCATTGCGTGCGAAGCCGTCGTAGGGGCCGACAACTCCCGCGAGTTCAGCTGAGCGCTTGTAGGCCGTTCCTGTCATGAGACTCGTGATACCCGCTGCGAGTGCGCGGCCACCATCGGAGTCGTACGCCAACCCGCATGCCATGAGCAACGCACCAAGGTTCGCATAACCGATTCCAAGCTGGCGGTACGCACGCGTGGTGTCGCCGATAGCTTCCGTTGGGAAGTCTGCGAAACAGATAGAAATATCCATCGCAGTGATTACCAACTCGACAGCCTTCGCAAAACGGGTGGCGTCAAATGAACCGTCATCCTTGAGGAACTTGAGCAAGTTCAAGCTCGCGAGGTTGCAGGACGAGTTGTCGAGGCTCATGTATTCCGAGCATGGGTTCGATGCGGTGATACGACCAGTCTCAGGGTTTGTGTGCCAGTCGTTGATCGTGTCGTCGTATTGGATCCCCGGATCTGCGCATGCCCAGGCAGCTTCACAGATCTTGTCAAAGAGCGTCCGAGCATCCACCGTCTCTACAACTGAACCGTCCGTGCGCGCACGCAAGCCAAATTCTTCTTTGGCCTCTACAGAACGCATGAATTCGTCAGACACTCTCACAGAGTTATTCGCGTTCTGGTACTGGACGCTGTGAATGTCCTTGCCTCCAAGATCCATATCGAAGCCGGCGTCACGCAGAGCACGAATCTTCTCTTCCTCACGCCACTTCGTCTCAACGAACTCTTCGATATCAGGATGATCGACGTCGAGAACAACCATCTTCGCCGCACGACGTGTTGCGCCACCGGACTTGATCGTCCCGGCTGATGCGTCAGCACCGCGCATGAACGACACGGGTCCGCTAGCCGTTCCCCCGGACGAACGCAACAATTCCTTGCTCGAACGAATCCGCGAGATGTTCAGACCGGCGCCCGAACCACCCTTAAAGATCAGACCCTCTTCTCGGTACCAGTTCAGAATCGAGTCCATGGTGTCGTCGACAGCCAAGATGAAACAGGCAGACACCTGCTGCGGTGAGTTCGTGCCAACGTTGAACCACACCGGTGAGTTGAAGGAGAACACCTGATGCAACAACATCCAGGTAAGTTCGTGTTCGAAGATCTCAGCATCAGCGGGCGTGGAAAAGTAGCCGTGTTCGGTCCCCGCACGCACATAGGTCAAGACGACCCGGTCGATCAATTGACGAAGGCTATTCTCCCGTGAGTCTGTCCCAACGGCGCCGCGAAAGTACTTAGTAGTAACGATCGTGGATGCATTCACCGACCAGTCGGTGGGGAATTCCACTCCGCGCTGCTCGAAGACGTTCTCACCGGTCTTCCAGTTGGTCTGCACCACGTCGCGTCGCTCCCACTCAACGCCATCGTATGGATGCACGCCCGGCGTCGTGAAGAGTCGCTCGATCGTGAGGGCATCACGAGTCACTGTTACCTCCGGAGTCCGTGCCGATGCCGAAATGGCGGGGCCATGACCCGCAGGGTCAGCTAGCGAATCAGTTGCGCCGATTCCGTCTGCTGGGTTCGATCGTTCAGCCATCTTTCGTCTCCTTCAGGGGGCGTTTGCCACGCCTGGGGGTTGGCGATGGCGGAATTCTTGGTGGGTTTACTAGTGGTTCGTTCCTGCTTGGCGGTCTTGCTGGTTCTTCACACTCGGCGTTGCGGCTAGTGAGACGCCGACGGAAGGCGGGTCACTGAGATCGGCGCTTGACTCTCGTTCCATCCGGAGCAGGGCCACTTCCGCCTCGAAATCCTCGAGGCTTTCAAAACTGCGGTACACCGACGCGAACCGCAAATACGCGACTTCATCAAGCTTGCGCAGCGGTCCAAGGATCGCTAGTCCGACTTCATGAGCCGGAATCTCCGGGTTCCCGACCGCCCGAACGGCGTCTTCAACTGTTTGCGCGAGCTTTGCCAAATCGTCCTCACTGACCGGACGGCCCTGACACGCCTTGCGTACACCTGAAGCAACCTTGGGGCGGCTAAAGGGTTCGAGAACGCCGCTGCGCTTCTGCACCTGAAGGGCCGCCGTCTCAACCGTGGTGAATCGCTTCGAGCACTCTGGACATTGACGGCGCCGACGAATCGCCGCCCCGTCATCGGCAGTTCTGCTGTCAACGACCCGTGAGTCGTCGTTGTGGCAGTAAGGACAGTGCACGTCTAACCGCCTCCAACCGTGAAAAAGAGTGAAATTGGGGATAACGGTGGGGATTCCCTGAGGAGAACCTGTGTACCGCCACCCACAACCTGTGGACGAATTACATCAGTGTGAGCACTAGATGTGGTGGAAGATTAGGTCGAGAGCCACAAGATGGCAAGCGCTTTCTCATCATCCGTTCGGCCGACAGCCCGTCAACCGAACCGTCTTTGCAGGTCAGGCGCGAGATAGCCCCCAAACTTCGAATACTTGCGCGCGCGTGTCGCATTTCTAACGACCCGGCACCACGAGTTTCTGGCCGGCGACCAGATTCGGGCCGCTCAATGAATTCGCCTTGCGCAGTTCGATCACAGCGCTGCGAGTGTCCATCTCAGGCATGGTGCGCTTCGCGACAGACCAAAGACTGTCCCCAGGGCGAACCGTCACAACAGATTGCGGGGACGATTCAGAGACACCACGTGACGCCTCGGCACTCATGCCAGGCAAAAACAGCACGACACCAGCCAAGAGGAACCCGACAGTGGCAATCAACACGTAGCGAGCCCTCGACCGATGCCGGACTACATCGACATCGCCCCTGGCCGAAAGCTGTCTCATGCGGTCTTCTCTCGCCGCGCGTGACGACCGCGGCAACCCGTCCGCCGAACGAGCCGGTGAACGAGTTGAACGCGGATCACGCACCGCAGCATTTCGCCTCTCATCGGCAGCGCGTACGGGATGCCGACGCGTAGGTTGCCTGGTCTGTGCCCCCCAGGCTGGAACTGTGATTGCCATCTTGACCTCCGGAGTACTCGTCGTACACGTGTTCGATTCGAACGCGTGTACTAGAAATAGCACGATGCTCCGACATTTTGCGAGTCGTTTTCGAACATATGTTTGATTCACCGCAGATTTGTCGCTATGGTCTGGGCAACAAGCACCACACAGCACTTGGGAGGCACCGTGTCAGGCAAGGATCAGAGAACTCAGACGCAGCCGGGGATTTCTTCTGAAGCCGGCGCAGATGTCGCTCAACTGGACACCAAGGCAGGACGAGCACTGACAAGCCGTCAGACCCGCATTCTCGACGTCATCAGAGATGCAGTTGAGGCCCGCGGGTACCCACCGAGTGTTCGGGAGATCGGGGACGCCGTCGGCCTCACCAGCCCGTCCAGCGTTGCGCACCAACTGCGTGTCCTCGAGCAGAAGGGCTATCTACGTCGCGATCCCAACCGTCCCCGGGCACTCGAGGTCACCGGCGGAGCATCCCGGAAGGCTAGGAACGAGGCTGGCGACGCCAACTCCGCCGCGGCACGGCAAACGCCGGATAACACCGCGATGGTGCCCGTTTTGGGCCGCATCGCTGCGGGCGGGCCGATCCTGGCGGAAGAGTCTGTTGAGGCTGTCTTCCCACTTCCTCGCGAGCTGACCGGTCAGGGCGAACTGTTCCTGTTACACGTATCTGGCGACTCAATGATTGACGCGGCCATCTGTGATGGCGACTATGTCGTCGTACGGAAGCAAGAGACCGCCGAACAGGGTGAAATCGTCGCGGCCTTACTCGGTGATGAGGCAACGGTGAAGACCCTTAAAATGAAGGATGGCCACACGTGGCTAATGCCGCACAATCCAAGCTTCGAGCCCATCCCTGGGGATGACGCGCGCATCCTCGGCAAGGTCGTCTCGGTTCTGCGGAGTCTCTGAAGACCGCCGAGTCTCTGAAAACTACGGAGTCTGTGAAAGCTACGGAGTTTCTGAAACTGCGGCTGCCTGCAGCAGTTCCGCGAGTTGCGGATTGACTCTTGCGTGAACATGGGTACCGGTATCCAGATGAACGATTTCGATGATGTCCGCCTCCCTGTGTACCTGCGCCACAAGGTCGGAGCGGTCGTATCCGACTAACACGTCAACCTCAACCGCTGGTCGCGGTAGGTCGTCTTCGATGGCAATCAGTAGTTCATCGACACCTTCGCCCGTCAGTGCCGAAACCGTAACAACGTGACGGTTTTCCCGGCGGATATCTGCCAGCACTTCAGGGTCGGCGACGTCCGACTTGTTAATGACGATGAGTTCAGGAACGTTCGCGGCACCGACGTCGTCCAGTACCTCGCGGACCGCAGCGATCTGCTCCGCGGGAGCATCTGAAGAACCGTCTACAACGGGCAGCAATAGATCAGCTGCAGCCGCCTCTTCGAT
>DMNR01000194.1:0-2690 GCA_003452655.1 Actinomycetota bacterium
AACAGGATTTCGTCGTCTGGGTCATCGAGGATTTCAGCCCAACAATTGATGCTAATCGCGACGCGCTTGTGCAAGTTGTAGCCGTGGCTATCGTTGCGCCCGTACACAACAAGTGAAATCAAGGATCGCCCTCGCTTCGTCGATCCGGGCAGTGTACCCGTTACGCACTGTATTCGTGGATTGACAAGCTCAGGACTGGATGGTGGCGAGACACGAACGCTTCTGCGACGAAAGGGCTCGGCGAGGTACGTGTGCTGCGTATTTCGCGGCCATTCCCCGTGTCATGATGATCGGATACCTGTCTTCGAGCCGACCGATTGGAAGGGTATCCCTGTGGCTGATGCCGACGAGCCGACAGATACGAGCGAATCCGGTGGATTGGCCGCACCGTTCATATCGTACGCACAGAACGGCGAAGACGTTGTGCTCCATAGGGCACTTGGCGACGTTGCCAACGGAGTGTTCATCGATGTGGGTGCGGCGGACCCCGTTATAGATTCGGTGACCTGGGCGTTCTACCAACGTGGATGGTCCGGAATCAACTTTGAGCCGGTTAAGGATTTCGCCGACATGTATCACCCGCTGCGCAGTCGCGACACCACCATTAGGGCGGGGGTGGGTGCCGAGCCGGGACGGCGGACTTTCTACATCGCTGAGGGCACCGGACTGTCCAGTTTGGACGAGAAAGATGCTCAGAGTGCGGCTGACTTGGGGTACACGATCGTGGAATCCGAGATAGAAATAGTGACGCTCAATGACACCCTTTCCGATGTCTACCCTTTGGGCACGGAGATCCACTTCCTCAAGATTGACGCTGAGGGCGCAGAGGCCGACGTGCTCAACAGTATCGACCTTGACACGTGGCGGCCCTGGGTCATACTTGTTGAAGCGACGCGGCCCAATAGCACTGAGAGCACCCGGCATCTGTTTGACCACCTCATCACCAAGTTCCGATACGAACCAGTGCTCTTTGATGGACTCAATCAGTTCTACGTTGCTGAAGAACACAGAGACCTTGCGCCGTCGCTGTCTTATCCCGCGTGTCCGCTTGACGACTACGGTCTCAGGTCAATCGATGTCCTCTTGCGCGAAAACGCCGTGCTGCGAAACGATGTCAGTGAAGCTAGTCGCCGCTATCAAGAGCCGTGGTCACATTCTTTGTCCGACCTCTTCATCGCGCAAAATGATCGTGATGAAGCAGTTCGCAAGCTCCGCATTGCTCGCCGACGAGCCCTGCGGGCAGAGGAACGCGCGAGGGCGATTGAGAGCAGCAAACTTGGCCGGGTCCGTGCCACGCAATTGCGTGTCATCTCCAAGGCTCGGCGTGTTCTTCATCGGTCACCGTTGCCCGAGTCGATGACGGCTCGGGTGCCGCGCAAACCCGTTCCAGATATCACGGTTGGCGCGCCTGACGACGTGCTGCAGGCACGCCTGAGCGCGGTCTTGAACGCAGTTGGACAATCCGAGGATGGACTGTCGCTTCCCAAGCAGCTTGAAGCCCTCGAAGATGCGATTGATGACTCCCAGGATCCGCTAGACCTGCTTTGGCTGTGTGCTGTTACTTTCAATTCGGCGTTGCCGAATCCAAGTCAAGTCGCGTATCTGCATCGGACCCTAACGTTCAACGGTGCTCGTGGCGTCGTTACCGAGTTACTGCGTCTGCGCTCGACGAGCCCGCGAAACTGGGCGCGTTCCGCACCGATGGAGATAGTCACTGTCCCGCTCGTTGACGTCACACACACCTCGCTTCACAACTCGCACACCGGCGTTCAGCGCGTGGTCCGCGAGGTTGTGCCGCGATGGGTCGAAACGCAGGATTTTGCCCTGGCCGTTCTCGACGAGGACGCCAACGTCTGGCGTCCGCTGCGGCCCGCAGAAGAGGATCGGGTGCTGCGGTGGCCGATTTCGGCCGCGCCGACTCATCCAGGTGAGCCTGGAAACTGGCAATCGATTCTCGTTCCGTGGCACACGCAATTTGTCTCGCCGGAGCTCATTCTCGAAACCCGTCGGTGCGAGTACATCTTGGCGTTGGCGGAGTATTCCGGTAGCGATTACTGCGCGATCGTCTACGACCTCATACCCATCACAATGCCTTCGGTATGCAGTGCAGGAATCAGGACTGCCTTTTCGAATCAGCTGTCGGCAATGAGCGTTAGTAGCCGCCTGTCGACAATTTCTCAGTCGGTCGAATTGGACGTGGATGCCTACAGTCGGTCCCTGGCCAATCAGGGCACCCGACCTCTCACGGCCCGAGCGCACTCCCTGCCGGTACGACCTAATCCGCTGACTCGGGAGCAAGCGGAAGAACACCGTGCGGCGCTGTTTGCGATCCGAGACATTCCGCTTGTGCTCAGCGTCTCTAGCATCGAGCCACGGAAGAACCAGACTTCGATCCTGCTCGCAGCCGAACAACTGTGGCGAGAAGGTCAGCAATTCCAGTTGCTGTTTATCGCCGGGGATGGCTGGCTGCGTGACGACTTCGACGCAGAGCTCAAGCGAGCGCAGGATGCCGGACGCCCAGTCCGAGTGATCAGCAAAGCGTCCGAGGAACTGTTGTGGGCTGCGTACCAGCTCGCGCGCTTCAGCGTGTTTGTCTCCCTCGCAGAGGGGTACGGACTGCCCGCAGCGGAGTCGATTGGCAGCGGAACGCCTGTGGTGTTGACGAACTATGGGTCGATGGCAGAGATCGG
>DMNR01000194.1:2813-3123 GCA_003452655.1 Actinomycetota bacterium
TCAACTTGGGGCGACTACGCCTCGAACACCTGGGCCTGGCTGACCGAGGGCGAGTAGCCGAAACTGGCCAGCGCAAGAATCGGCACACTATAAGATCGCCTGCGACCTACGTGGGATCAGGAAGACACTCAGCTGCCACGCACCGGTCCGGTGTGCACAGGCGCTGGGCAGCTAATCCGAAGGGAACCAACCATTGGACTCGATGGAAACCTCGGAACAGTCGGCAGGCCGCCGCCGGAAGGTGGTCACCTTAGGTGTCGTGGGTGCCGTCATGCTCGTCGGGACTGCGGGAGCAGTCGGAGTGCTGAAC
>DMNR01000143.1 GCA_003452655.1 Actinomycetota bacterium
CGCTGCTGCGGGTCCATCATCGTGTCGTTGTGACCGGCAGGGTCCTCCAATTCGACACTCAGGCAGTGGGCGACGACTTCGTCGCCCGGCTTCCAAGCGGTGACGCCGGGTCCAGTGCGCAGGACGACGCCAGCAAGGTCAGAACCAACGATGTGGTACGGGAGGTCGTGCCGCTTTGTCAGCGGCGATAGGCGGCCGTAACGCTCAAGGAATGAGAACGTGGATACCGGCTCGAAGATGGACGACCACACGGTGTTGTAGTTGATCGCGCTGGCCATCACCGCGACGATCGCCTCGCCAGGACCAAGTTCTGGCACGGCTACTTCGTCGAGGTGCAGTGACTTACGCGGATCCTTATCGCGCGATTTGATTCCCTCGAACATCGTCTGCTCGTCTTTGTGGACGGTGATCGCTTGGTAGCTATCCGGGATTTCAATGCTCGCGAAATCTTCACTTGAAGTATCTCCGGCCTGAATCGCATCAAGGATTTGCTGCACGTTCGTCGATTCCTTTCGCAACGGTTTCGCCATGTTGGCGTCGTCTCTGCGTGCCACGGTTAGCACGTCAAAGCGGTGATGATCGCGGAACCTACGATGCCTCACCGGAATCGGCCGGAATCAACGGGGGTCGTGATAACTCCGGCGAATTAGGCCGATTGACCTCAGACGGTCACTAGGTGCCCTGCCATGAACCAGACTCCGCCAATAGCGACGGCTAACACGGCTATCAGGACGGTAAAGACCACAAGTCGCTTCGCTAACCCGTACAAGAAAAGTACGAAGAGCGCGACCGCAATAGCGATGAGTACCCAGTACGGCATCGCCTCGAAGAACACCGCGGCACGACGACCGAGGTCGTCTACCACGGTGTAGTCAGCGAGACTGACCACTGGGGAAGTCGTCACAAAGGTAATTGTCGCGCAATTCCGCGCGAAAAGCGCTAGTGGTCAGTGTCGGATGCCGGTTCCACAAGTTCGATCAGCACACCGCCGGCGTCCTTTGGGTGGACGAAGTTGACTCGGCTGTTCGCTGTTCCACGCTTCGGGGTGTCGTAGAGGACCCGGACACCGACGCTTCGCAGATGGTCGCAGAGGGCATCCATATCCGACACTGTGTACGCCATCTGTTGGATACCTTCGCCATTGCGGGCCAAGAACTTGCCAATGGGCGAATCGTCGGTCAGCGGGGCCAGCAGTTGGATGCAGGAGCCTGAATCGCCGACCGCGAGCATCGCTTCCCGAACGCCCTGCTCCTCGTTGGTTTCCTCATGGATCGACTTGAGCCCGAGTGACTTGGCGTAGAACTCTTTTGCCTGGTCGAGGTCGCGGACTGCGATGCCGACGTGGTCGATTCGGGTGACGTAGGACTTAGCAACCTCAAGTGACACAGCGGGCTCCTCATTGGGTAGCAGTTGATCGGAATTCAGGCCCCCATCCTCGCACTGTGGCGCGCTTGCGGTCCCACGCAGGCGCGCCATGCCCCATGTTTGCGAGCCGGGAACGGACCCGTACGGCGCGCCTGGGGACAGGCGGCTGCCGGACTCGCGTGCGATGGGGGAGACTTGCGCGGTGCCGAACTCAGCCAACGGACAGAAGCAGGCCCTGCGCCTGCTCGATGAGGTCGTGGCGGGCCACTCCAACGCCGAAGACAGGCCGCAACAGCATGAGATGACCAAGCTGGTGGCTGCTGCAGCGGGGAGTCGCGAACCGCTCATCGTGCAGGCCGGAACAGGAACGGGTAAGTCGCTGGCGTACCTGTGTGGCGCAGTGGGTGCTGGATCGAGTGTGGTGGTGTCGACGGCAACGCGGCAACTTTCAGACCAATTACTCAACAGCGACGTTCCATTGGTCGCTGATGCGGTTCGGACTCTGGACGGGCGGATACTGGCAGCTGCATCGTTGAAGGGCCGCACCAACTACGTGTGCCTGGCGAAGGTTGACGAGATTCACCGACTCGAAGCGCGGGCGAACGAGTCAGCTGCCTCTGAACCTGAACCTGAGGCGCTCGATCTCGGCATCGAGATTCCAGCGCCCGTTGTTGTTGAAGAAGACAAGCCACGACGTCCCAATTCGCAGGACTTGCGGGCTCTCAACGAGCTGCTGGAGTGGGTGGATACCAAGCCCCGTTCGGGCGATCGCATTGATGCTCCGGCAGTTCCGGACAAAGTGTGGGCCCAGGTCTCAACTGATACGGCCGGATGCCCGGGGGCTCGGGTCTGTGCGTTCGGCGAAGACTGTCTAGCCGAACTCGCGCGAGCGAAGGCGCGAACGGCGGATGTTGTCATCGTCAATCACGCGTTGCTGGCTCAGGATTTGATCTCTCCAAACCCACTGTTCGACGACCGCGACCTGTTGGTTATCGACGAGGTCCACGAGCTGCAGGATTACCTGTCCTCGGCGTGGGGCGCGGAGGTATTTCCGGGCAGCCTCGACCGCATCGTCACGAATGCAGCGCGGCGAGCGCCAAAGTCGCGACAGCCCGTGGTTGACAAGGCATTCGCGGCCGTGGGTGACGCGGCGATTGTCGCTCAGGAGTTGACCAATCTGCCAGCCCAGCGATGGGAAGGTGAGCTTCCCGCGTCACTGGCAGGGCCCTTGGAATCGTTGGAACGTCGTGCGGGCGAGCTCGCCAAGAGCTTCGACGACATCGTTCGGGAAGCCGGGACCGAAGCGATGGATGCCAACACGGCCGCACTCCAATCGGCACGTGGCCAACTCCAGGAGTTAGCGGCAGCGATCAATCTGGTACGAACGCCGAATGCCGCATTCGTCCGCTGGTCGGCTGTCGAACGCGACGGTGGCGCCGTCGTTTTGCGTGCCGCTCCGCTGACGGTCGGGCGCACATTTCGCGAGCGCGTGGGATCGCGAGCTCTGGTGGCAACGTCTGCAACAGCGTGTGTGGCCGGCGACTTCCTGCCGTTGGCTGAATCGATCGGACTTGTTCACCCACCGGCGCAGGCTCCTGATGGTGAACCCCTCGCCCAGAACTGGCACGGGGTCGACGTGGGAAGTCCGTTTGACTACGAGAAACAGGCGATCCTCTACATTCCCGACGATATTCCCGAACCTGTCGGGAAGGAGCGCGCAGATCACACGGCCGCGGTCCTCGATGAGTTGACCGAGTTGGTGGAAGCGGCCGGTGGCCGGACTTTGGCACTGTTCACGACGACCGCCGCGGCGCGTAATGCGGCTGACCACCTGCGTCAGAAGACCACCCACGTGATCCTGGAACACGGCGAATTGCCCCCGGCCGTGTTGGCGGAGGAATTTGCCGAGGATGAGACGAGCGTGCTCTGCGCGACGATGGGAATGTGGGCTGGTCTCAACGTTGTGGGGCCCGCGTGCACTCTCGTCGTAATCGACAAGATTCCTTTCGCGCCGATGGACGACCCGCTGTCGGCAGCGCGGCGGGCAAATATTGATGCCCACGGTGGGAATGGATTCAAGGAAGTCTTTGTCAACCACGCCGCATTGATGCTCACGCAGGGCGCTGGGCGGCTCATTCGTCACCGCGAGGACAAGGGTGTGGTTGCGATTCTCGACCCACGCCTACACACGCGTGGCTATGGTCAGTTGATTTTGCGGACCCTGCCGCCGATGTGGCGCACGACTGATCGCGACTTGGTCTTGGCCGCATTGCGACGCCTCGGCCAGGCAACGGCTTGATCCAACACGGTTCCCTGTGGTGTGCGTCAGGCGCGTCGAAGGTGCAATTGCCTCGCTGGGCGAGTAGACATAGCTCGGCTTGATCCATCCCCGGTGAGCCAGTGGGCCCCACAGGGCCGAAATGAGGAGGAATAGTGCGGTTAAACAGTCGTATCGGTCGCGGTTTGGTTGTCGCGGCGGGCACCAGCGCGGTGGTAGTAGCGCTCGGCGCGTGTTCATCAAACTCGAACTCATCAAGCTCGAGTTCACCAACACCCACCCAGAGCACGTCGTCAGCGACCTCGAGCCCCACCAGCTCAGGCGCGTCATGTACGACTGAATCGATTCAGTCCGCCATCCCCAATGGTGCCAAGGTCGTCAGCTTCAACTGTGGAAATGCCGGCGGTGCCGAGATCGCTGCCGTGAAGTTCAACCCGGGACCGACCGTGCTGTTCCTCGAGACCAAGAATGGCAAGTGGGAGGTCATCAACCCAGACCGCATCTGTGGTGCCGCGAGCGCCGGACTGCCAGCGAAGGTCCTGGCTTACTGCACCGCTGCATCGCCGTCGAAGTCAGCTTCGGCTTCGGCAAGTAAGAGCTAGCAGTCAGACCACGCGGGGTCGGGGAGTCAGCGGCCTGAGCGACGAACGAAGTCAAGTCGCTCGGCCCGCAACTCCTCGACCTCGCGTTCGACCAGGGTCGGCAGGTTCTCGCCAACAACCCAGCCGAGCAGGACGTCGGCGACCTGCGGATTCCTCGCCAGACATGGACCGTGCAGATAGGTGCCCAGGACCTGACCGCTGATCGCACCTTCGGAACCATCGCCGTTACCCACGCCGAACTCGACCTGGGCGAGCGGTCGGGCATCGGGCCCCAGATGAGTCGCACCTGCATGGTTTTCGTATCCGGTCAGCAGGTCAGTCATCGCCGCAGGTGCCTGTGAGTCCGGCTTCGCAAGAAGTTCGCCCACCGCCCGCTTTGGCAGCCGATCGGTACGGATATCCAAGATCCCCACCCCGGGCGACGCTGCGCCGGTCGCGTCGGGGAATTCGTGACCGATCAACTGGTAGCCCGCGCAGATCGCAAGCACTGCCGCGCCCCGGTTGACCGCTTGGTGCAGTCCGCCATCGGCGCGCAGAGCATCGGCAGCAGCGACCTGGGCCGTGTCTTCTCCGCCGCCAAGAACATACAGATCAGCATCGCGCGGGAGGTGTTCACCAGGGGCCACGTCCACCACTTCGGTGGTCAGACCGTGAAGTACTGCGCGGTGCACCAATGCCAGGACATTCCCGCCGTCGCCGTAGGTTCCAAGCAGCGTTGGATAGATCGAAGCGATGCGGACAACGGATTCAGTCATTGCTGGCCTCTCGTTGCGCGCGCGTGCGCAGTTCGTGAAACGCCGTATAGGTGGCGGCGTTGTCGATCACCTCGAGGGCTCGTGCTTCGGGTGGGAGCGGCGCGTGTGGCGAGTAAGGGTCAGCAATCACCACGTGGTCGACCTGTGCGTGCAGGAGGCGCACTGCCAGGTCTCGCCGACGGTCTCCCGTCGCGATGACCGTGCGCCCGCGCAGCTTCTCAAACGGCACGTCCCACAACCATGACGGATCGCGGCCGTCCGCTGCGTTCGAGTTGATGGAGACGATTACGGGAGTCGGGGCGCCCGGCATGACGTCAATCAGTTCAGTCCAGCCAGCCGGGTTCTTCGCGAGCAGTAGTCGGATGCGCAGGGCCCCGACATCCACGATTGCGTACCGGCCAGAAACCGCCTGAACCTGGCACATCCGCCTAACGGACTCCTCAAGTCCCAACCCGAGTTGTTCGGCAACAGCCAGGGCCAGCGTTGCGTTGCTCGCGTTGAATCGTCCCGGAAGCTGCAGACCCGAGAGGTCAAGCTCTTGGCCGAGGCGAGACACAGCGGTACCAACGCCGTCGGTCCATTGCAGCTCCCACGACGTCTCTGGACGTTTGCGCCCGCAGCCCGTGCAGTTCCAGTCGTGCTCCGTTCGGGTCAGCAGCGTTCCGCACTCGGGGCACACAGAGGAGTCGGCGGTCCACACTTGTCCGCCCCCGACCCAGACCACCCGTGGCGCCTGTTCGGCCGCGAATGTGACGACCGGATCGTCGGCATTGGCGACGACCGTGACCTCGGGATGTTCCGCGAGCATCGCGCGCCACTTTCGTGCGGTCATTGCTACTTCGTTCATGCGATCAAGCTGGTCGCGGCTGAGATTGCCGAGGAGGATGACTCGGGGTTTGGTGGCGGCAGTCACCATCGGCAAGTAAGCCTCGTCAACCTCGAGTACAGCAGTGGCGTCCGGTGGGCCACTTGCCAACGTGGTCACCACACCGGACGTCATGTTCGCGCCGGTGGCGGCGGTGACGACCGGTCCGAGTTGCTCGACTGCGTTTGCCAACAGGCGAGTGGTTGACGTCTTACCGTTGGTTGCCGAAACGAGTGCGGCAACGCGTCCGTTGGCCAGGTCAGCGATCGCGTCGGGGGCCAGCTTCAACATGACTCGTCCGCCCACGACCATGCCTTCGCCGCGGCCCGCGATCCGGGAGGTGGCTGAAGCCATACGTCCGGCAGTGATTGCCATCCGAGTTCGAAGCTTGCGCGCCATGAAGGTCACCTTATGGGCAACGCGGACGTGTCCGGTGGTGCGGTCACCTCGCGACTCGCCGGTGGCTGGGCAGCCGTAGGTCGTGTCGTCAGCGATGTGTCGGCGGCAGTATTGCGGTGTGGCCCCGATAATTGACCAGACGTTCACTCCCGCCCTGACCAACTGGCAGCAGGTCAGCCCACGTTTGACGGCGGCGCGGCGAGTGAGCTGGTCGATTCTGGGTGGCCTCCTGGCAATCGCTGTGATCGTCATGTTCTTCGTTTCGGCTGTTCCGCGCCCCGTGCCAGCGATCGCTGCGCCGATCTTGGTGATCGCCTACTTGTGGGGGTTGTGGTACTTCGGTCGACGAACCAAATCCTGGGCCTACGCCGAACGTGCCGATGACCTCATTGTTGTGCGGGGCTTCATGTTTAAGCGACTGGTCATCGTTCCTTACGGGCGGATGCAACTGGTGGATCTTGCCGCCGGTCCGATAGACCGGGCATTTGGAATCGCCAAGCTTCAACTGCACACCGCCGCCGCGACGTCGGACGCGAGTATCCCGGGGCTCGTACCTGAGGTCGCTGCGGCGCTGCGGGATCGCTTGGCACACCTCGGCGAACAGCGTGCCGCAGGCCTGTGAGCGCGGAGTCCGGGTCCACCGACGTTGATGCCGCGACGGCGCCAGCGCACCTCCATCCGCTGACGCCAGTTGCTACCACTCTTCCGCTGATCGCAGGGATCTTCGTCCTGACTCTCATTGGAGGGGGAGGTCAGGCCTGGCAGGTCGGCGTTGCCGGAGTTCCAGTTGGTCTCGCCGTGTGCGTCGTCGGGTTTGTATTCCTCGTCTGCTACCGCTACTTGCTGTGGCGACGCTTCACCTACTGGTTCGACGGTGCAGGAGACCTTCGAATCGACTCCGGCCTGTTCTTTCGAAACGCCCGCAAGGTTCAACTCTCACGATTGCAGGCTGTCGATATTGAGCGCCCCGTCTTCGCGCGCGTATTCGGACTTGCATCGTTGAGGATTGACGTCGCCGGGGTAGGTGACTCGAAGGTGTTGCTCGCGTACTTGGCAAATGGCGACGCAAGTCGGCTGCGGGTTGACCTGCTGGACCGAGCGCGGGGCGTGCGTGAGGGCGGAACTGCGGGCGCTGGCGGGTCAACCATTCCCGCTGCAGAAACCGTCGTTCACGTGGTGGCGCCAGGCGATTTGCTGACCTCGCTCTTGCTTCGAACAACGACTGCCGGGCTGCTTGCCCTGACCGGATTCATCGTGTTCATCACCGTGACAACGAGCGGTGCCGGCGGGCTCTTGTTGTTGCCGTTCACTGGCGGCATTCCGCTGTTCATGGTGGTGACGGAATTCCTGGGCCTGTACGGATTCACTGTTGCAAGCGCACATGATGGAGTGCGCTTGCGGTACGGGCTACTTCGGACGCAGTCGCAGACCGTTCCCCGCGGACGAGTTATGGCAGTGGACGTCAGCGAGCCTTTGCTTTGGCGGCGCAAGGGTTGGCTTCGCGTTCGCCTGACGGTTGCCGGAGTTGCCGGGGCGGACGGAGATCAACAACGTAACTCACTGCAATCCATTCTGTTGCCGGTTGCCAGCAGAGAGGTCGTCGATGAAGTCCTGCGAAAGGTTCTTCCAGGACTCGACCTTGAGGCGATTGAGTTGACGGCCGCACCACGTCGGTCCCGGTGGCGCGCCCCGATCCAGTGGTCTCGCCTCGCGTACGGGTACGACGACTCAGTGATCGCCTGTCGGCGCGGGCTGGTTACTCGCCATCTCGCGGTCGTCCCTCACGCACGGATGCAATCAGTCTCGATCGTTCAGGGGCCATGGCAGCGACGCCTCGGGCTGTCGACGATGCGGGTCGATATCGCGCCCGGACCGGTGAGTGCGCAGGTGCTGTACTTCCCAGCCGGGCAAGTGTTGGCGCTTGCGGACGCCCAGGTCGAGCGCGCAAGGGCAGCTCGCAAAGAAGACTGGGCGAGGGGCTCTGCAGAGGATTAGTTGTCGAGCATGGAGACTGGCAATGCCACGAGACCGTCTCCATGTCTTCATGCCGGTCCTGATCACTGTGCCAGGAGTCGGAGCGTAATCAGCATCCCCTGGGGGGAATATCGCAACGAATTACGCCATGCTGTGCTGCGTTAGCGACGCATGATGTGAAGGGAACTCAGGTCGATGTCTGATTCAACTGTCGAGGCCAAGCCAACGGGGAAGGCACCGTTTGCCCGAGCTGCGGTTATCTTGCTGGGTGTCATCGGGGGTATCCAGGTAACTGACCCCATCATCGCCTCAGTGTCTCTCGTTCGCGCTTCCGACTCCCTGGATTTCTCGGCGTCGATTCAGGCGCTCGCAGCAGGAATCTCGACCCTCGCACTTGCCGCGACGGTGATCCCCGGCGGTGTGATCGCTGACCGGTATGGTCGACGCCATGTGCTCATGGTGGCGCTACTCGTCGGTGCTGTGGGGCAGCTCATCACTGCCTTCGCGCCAGCCACAGGGCTCTACCTGCTGGGACGCGTTATTGCCGGTATGGCAATGGGTGTGCTCTTCGGTGCTTCCTACGCCTTGCTGCGGGAGGTCGCCTCAAAGGCATTGGGCCCGGCGATGGGCCTTTACAACGTCGCCAACGTGGTCGTGGCGTTGACGTTTGGCTTCGTCGGTGGCGCCTTGGCAACGGCGAACTGGCGCTTCTCCTTCATGTTGCTCCCGGTTCTATCGATCATCTGCTTCTTCATCGTTCCCAAGGTGCTACCAAAGGTCGCGCCGCTGAAGCATGTGTCGAGGGACTACCTGGGAATGGTCTTGGTCGGTGTTGGCGTCGCGGGCGTTCTGTATGGAATCAGCAACGCAGCCGTCGATATTGCCAACCCGAAGTGCTGGCTGCCAATCCTGATTGGGTTTGTCGCATTCGCTGCCTTTGCGATTCTTGAAAGCAAGCTTAAGAATCCCGTCTTCCCAATCAGGCTGCTTGCCCATCCCGCGTTCCTCGGCACGGTGATCATGGGCATCTTCTGGAACCTTGCGAATGGTTCCATTACTCAAATGCTGGCGAATATCTGGCAATACGTCTTCGATTGGAACACGGTCCAGGTCTCGCTGGGACAGTTGCCGATGAGTGTTGCTGGGATTGCCGGTTCGTTGATTGCTGGCGCCATGATCGGCAAAGGCAAGAAGATCGTCACGGTTGCGGCAAGCGGCTACGTGCTGATGGTCGTCGGGTTCCTCTTCATGTTGTTGGTCTCGACTACTTCAGGCTTCTTGGTGTTCCTCCCAGGAATGTTCCTGGCCGGATTTGGCTGGATGACCAGCGCAACATCGCAGGGCACGAGTTGGATCGCGCTGTCACCTGCACGCTTCTTCGGGCCGGTGACGTCGAGCAAGCTCACAGTTGGTCAGTTCGGCTATGCCCTTGGCTTGTCAGGGAGCACGGCGATGGTGAGCCTATTCACGATTAAGGGCGTCTCAAACGCGACCAACGGTGCTGTGTCTGGCGACGGTGCATGGGCGCAGATCGGTGACTACCTCAAGACAGGCAAATCGTCGATCCCAGAGCTGCAGGCGCTGAGTCAAGGCCAGCTCGCGGGATTCTACGTCGATGCCTTCAAGCTGACGTCACTGATCATTGCGATCATCCTCGTAGTGGCGGGAGTCTTCATGTGGTTCCTGTTGCGCTCCAAGAAGGCTTCGATCCCAGTCGATGTGTGGTTGGGCGAAGAGCCTGCGGAACCTGCCACTGCCGCAAGCGCATAGGCCAAACACGCGGCCGGATCCTCGGGTCCGTGCGCGTGCCAAGTGTGCGCAGCGGCGATCTGTCGCTGAGAGATTGGTCGGTATTGAGGGTCAGCGGCCAGAATGTGTGTCCGTGATTCCGGTGTTTGACCTGGTGGCCTAGGCATTTCGGCGCAATCACGCGTGGTGTTGCAGGTGGAACCAGTACTGGGTTCACCGGTGAGATCTGTGACGAGATCCAAGCCGACGGGATCAATCTGCGATGGCGGATCCG
>DMNR01000279.1 GCA_003452655.1 Actinomycetota bacterium
CCAGATCCAGATCCAGATCCAGGCTGGGATGGTGCTCGTTCACAGCACGGTCCTGTCTGTCAGTCCGGCGTGAACTTCCGAGGTTCGGCCTGAGCGAGCGGTTGTGGTAGACGATGGCTGTGTGCCTACGTCCGCTTTGCGGAAGTAGCGTCCAACGGGTAGTGTCGGCCAACTGCGGACCCTTCCACGATGCCGCATTTGACAGAATCGAGGGCAACTGTTGTGAGTGAAACCGACATTCGTTGAGGTCATCGCGACGCCTTTGCTTAGATCCAGTGCCCCGCCTCCGTAAAGGTCGAGACCCAAACGCCACTGGCCTGCAAGAGATCCGGTTTTTCGATGCGAACAGCTTGACCAATCCCGGATCTCATGGACACGGCGGCGTGCTCTTCAAGGAAGTCTCATGACTTGTCGCTGGAGGCTAAGAATTCCCGGAGCAGCACCACGAATCGTCGCGTCGTGCTGCATGATCCGTCCGCTCCGACCTGCCTTTCGTCGTTCATTCCGCGATACTGACACCGGATCCTCCTGCCTCGGTCGGCA
Organism: Actinomycetota bacterium; assembly: GCA_003452655.1. Classification (GTDB taxonomy): domain Bacteria; phylum Actinomycetota; class Actinomycetes; order S36-B12; family UBA10799; genus UBA10799. The sequence continues at coordinate 544 of DMNR01000279.1, forward strand.
GATCCCTGAATTTCGGCAGACCGTCCTTCAGCCTCAGTACGGTCTCCTGATAGTGCACGTGGATACCTGGCTTGTACTCGAAATCCTCCAGAACTGCGGCGTACACATCAATGAGCCCCATACCGGGGTGTTCGGTGAAGAGGTGGCCGCCGCAAAGCGTGCACCACTTTCGGCAACTGGCCGGGGTCTTGTTGTAGCTGCCCACGTACTCTGCGCCCCGGGTCACCTTGACCACCTCGGGGTTCCACAGTGTGAAGGCATTGACGGGGCCGGCCGACCAATGTCGGCAAGACGCGCAGTGACAGTAGCCCATCGCGGCCGGTTCGCCGTTCACGGTCATTTCGACGGCGCCACAAAAGCAGCGTCCGATGTAGGACTGTTGGGTGCTCATGATGATCCTCCTGGTGCGTCGTATAGCCGGAACGGGACTCCCCGAGCCAACAGGCTGCTGGCTCGAATGACTTTTGTGTTCATTCATCGACGACGTGGAGTGGAATTGCCGGCGTACGTCGGACATGGAGTTGGAAAACGTCGGGGCGGGAGTAGTGTCCAGCAACATCGAGCGTACGGCGCGACGGTGCCACCCGTGCGGTGTCAATCTCTGCGTAGAGAATGCCTATCTCGCGTCGCATCGGACCTGCAACGATCTTGCCCTGAGGATCGACAACCACCGAGTCGCCCGGGTTGATCCATTCCTCCGGGTCGGGAAACAGTTCCAGGTGCGACGGAAAGTCTTCGGGGACGTCACTGCCACGCAGCACTGATCCGCTACCCAGCACCCAGCAGCGTCCTTCAAGCGCAATATGGCGCATCGTGCTGATCCAGCCGTCGCCGCTGTCATAGGTGGGCGCCACGTAGATTTCCACCCCCTCGGCGTAGAGTGCGTAGCGCGCCAGCGGCATATAATTCTCCCAGCAGATGAGTGCGCCCACGCGACCCACCGGGGTGTCGACGGCGCGCAGGCCCGATGCATCACCCGGACCGTGCACCATGCGTTCCGGGTTGGTCGGCATCAGCTTGCGGTGGCGATTGCGCAGCTTGCCGTCGGGGTCAATCACGACGACCGTGTTGTAGAGAGTACCCCCGCCGCGACTGCGCTCGCATTCGTTGAGGCCGCACACCACGGTCACCCGGTGGACGCGCGCAGCTTCACACAAGAGATCCAGATCTCCACTGGCGAGATCGACAGCGTTGGCAAGCAGCCGAGCATGCAACAGGGAGGTGAGCGCACCATCCCTGCCCGGCGCGAGTCGCCAGATCCAGGACGGGTAGCCGGGAATAAAGGTTTCTGGAAGAACGATTAGCGAAGCTCCGGCTGCGGCGGCTTCGCCGATCGAGTCGACCGCCACGGCCAGCGTGGCGCTGCGGTCGAGTAGCACGGGTGGCCGCTGAATGATCGCGATCTTGTTCATGATCTCTCCTCAGTCTAAGGTGAAAACGAGATTTCATCGTGAGCGGGGTGAACAGGAAAAACCAGTCCATAATCTGAAGTGTTTCAACGGAGGCTGAGGCCATGACAGAAAGCTACGCGCAGTTCTGCACGGTCGCGCGGGGAGCGGAAGCACTCTGCGAACGCTGGACGCCCTTACTCGTGCGCGAACTGCTCTGCGGCAGCAAGCGTTTCAATGAGCTGCACCGCGGCGTGCCGCGCATGTCCACCAGCCTGCTTGCGCAGCGTCTGCGCCATCTGGAAGACATCGGCGTGGTGCGTCGAACCCACTCGGGCAATGTATGGGAGTACGGCCTGACCGAGGCCGGCGAGGCGCTTCGCCCGATCGTCATGGCCTTGGGGCACTGGGGCGCACGCTGGATCGGTAGCCGGCTTCGCGATGACGAACTCGACGCGGGGCTGCTCATGTGGGACATGCGCCGCTTCGCATGCATCGATGAATTTCCACCCCGAGCGGTGATTATCCACTTCAGCTTCCGCGATGCCCGGGCTGGCGAAGGAAACTGGTGGCTGGTCGTCGAACACGGTGTGGCGGACCTGTGCCGCGACGATCCCGGGCGCGAGCTAACGCTTGTCGTCGACGCTACCGTACGCGCGCTGACAGAGGTGTGGACCGGCGACAGGAC
>DMNR01000007.1:0-3722 GCA_003452655.1 Actinomycetota bacterium
TCGTGCAGTGAGCGGAGCCGCAGCCTTGGATGCCACACGTTGCAGCAGGTCGGCTTGCGCGCGATCGGCCGCAGCACCGTGGGATACGGTCGTCACCGCGAATCGGTCGGCCCGCAGACGTCCCCACGCAGTGGCGTTCGGTCCGTTGCTTTCAAGCACCTTCGCCACGTCCATCAGCAGACGGTCACCTGCGGCGTACCCGTTGCGCGCGTTCCACGCACCGAATCCGCTGAGGTCCACCACCAGAAGCAGTCCTGGACGTTCTGTGCTCGCGAGCTGAACGACACCACCGAGGTGGCGTTCGAATGCCCGGGATTCCAGGAAGCCGGTAAGGGGATCGCTGTCAGAGTTGTCACGTTCGCTGAGGATGACCATCGTTCGCCACGCAAGGATGATGCCGGCTATGACAGCAACCGGTCGCAGCGCTTGCGGGGAAACCACAACCGCCATGCCCGAAAGTGTAAGCCCGCCAGCAGCAACAATCCCCGTCGTGCCACGCACGCGATTCTGGAGTTCCGCGACTCGCAGCGGCCGGCTCGACGCGAGCACGATGAGGGCCATGGCGACCACATAGCCGGAGGCCGCGGCACCGCCGAGGAGAACGTGCCCTTGCTCGACAAAGAGCGTCATGAGTATGTCCGAGACTGCCAGTGCGGCGAAGGAGTAGCCGAGCCAGGTCAGCGCGGTCGCTCGGCTCCAGTTGCTCCGTCGAACTGCCCCGTAGAACGTCGCGAGGAGGAGAAGGTCGGTAATTGCCGGGACCAGTTGTGCAAGGTTGTGCGATACAGGCCAGTCAGGCTGCCACAGGATGCTGCCCACCAGCACCGAAAGCATCAGGAGCGCTGCGGCCTCAACTTGAAGCGTCTCAAACTGCCGTCTCCGCGACGACGTGAGCGCAGGCTGTCGAAGTTGCCAGAGTGCGAAGTACCACGGCAGATAGGCCACGATATAGCCCACCTGGGACCATGCCGTTGGCTCCTTCGGGTCACCGCCCGTCATCAGGTAGACGATGTAGGCGATACCGCCGAAGGTCCATGCCGCAAGGCCCAGAGTGATATTCCTCCAGGTCCGGGCCTCGAGTCCTGAAGATCGACCGCGGGAGCGCCACGTGGAAAGCGCTGCGAGCCCCGACATCACGGAGTAGCCCGCGACAACGAACCCTGCAACCTTCGTCGAGGAATTTCCGACCCATTGGAACACCAAAATCGTTCCCGCCAGCGTCCAAAAGGTGAGGAGCAGAATTCCGCCGCTCACAAGCATCAACCGCTGCCAGGAGTCTCGGAACCATCGATTGGAATTGTCAGCGGGGCCAGTCACTTGCAACTGCATCGGCACGAATTCCACGTTGCCTTAGCGGTTGGTGAGCCTTCGTTGCGGTGATTACCGAACTATGGGACTGGGCTCAAACTGTCGCAGGGGAACACTGGAAACTTCGAGAATCTCGAGTTGCGCGGCAAGTCGTTCCTGGACATCTGATTCAGGGAGCAATGTGGGGAGGAGTTCATGGGTCCAATGCTCTCCTTCGCGACCGACCTGAAGCCACCCCGGTTCCGGATCGAACACATGGTCAGCAACAATGCGACGAGGCGCAGACGCCGAGGTGTCCATGAAATGCTCGGCCCATTCTCTCGACGGTCGAGTCACAAGCAGGGTGCCGGGCAATCCCAGATATGGACGCGGACCGCAGATCAGTTCATAGCCGAAGATGCCCGAGACCATGTTGATGCGGTTAGGTTCGACGACCACACACATCCGACGGTTGTCGCCTGCTGCGATGTGTATCCGCATTGCAGGTGCGAACAAGAACGCACCGAGAAACATTGTGTGACGTCGCCACTCGGGAGTGATCACCCAAGCTCCGGCCTCGAAGAGAACATCATCGGCCGCGCGGAACCCATCCAGCTCTTCGACAAAGGCCCGGTCCGAAGGCAGCCCAAACGGACCGTCCGGGGTGAGCACCAAGCTCGCGATTGGCTGATCGTCCGCGTAGGCCACCACGAATTCTGTGCCTGGGTTCAAGAACGTGGGATTGAAGCGCATCCCGCTGGCCCTCGGCCGTAGGAATCCGCCTTCAACTCCACCGTCATGAGCAAGTCGCATCGCATCAGCGGCAGTTTGCGCATCGTTCGAGACGACGACACGAACACCGTGCAGGCGCAAGCTGGCGAATGCCATCAGCGTACCCCGTGGTAGATAGGTTTGTGCTGGAAATCGCCGGCTTCGTGAAACGGGTAACGGTCGTAGCTGTGGATGACCACCGTGCAGTCGACCCCTGCGAGCTCATGCATGAACCGATGCCAGTCGGCATCGAGGTTCGGGGTGGCCACGGTGCCGGAGCGCAGCTGCAGATGCAGCGTCGGAGTGGCGCTCGTGTCGACGAAGAAGCGTCCCGTCAGCACGGCAGCCTCAGCTGCCAGCGCGAAGATGCGCTGTTTGATGCGCTCAGGACGAATCGTGCGGCCGGCGATCGCGATGCTGTCCGCCTGGCGGCCCCAGAAGGCCACGATCGGCGAATCAACGGTGATCGGCAGCCCGGCCGCGGCGAACGCGGCGTTGACCCGCTCCGCGGGGACAAGTTCCGCCATGTCGCCCAAGTCGTAGCGCACAAGCGGCAACAGACGACGACCAAGTGCGGTGAACGCGAGGGTCGTGGCGCCATCGTCGTGGCGGCGCTCCTCCACGTAGAGCCGCTGGGGGTCGTACCCGAACAACGTGGGTGTGAAGCCCAGCCCTTCACGCACAAGCCCGGCGCCGTGATCGGTGGAGTCCAGGATGGCGCGAAGTGCACGAAGCTGCGGCGTCTCGAAGAGCAGGTTCAGCCCAAGTTCGGCCGCACCCATCGAGATCAAGATTCCGGGCGCGAAGAAGTCCATCGGGCCGGCCATGCCAAGCAGGCCACCGACATACGCCCGCCAGCTTTCGGACACCCACTCGCCACCGACGATGTAGTTGGTGGCGGCAGCCGACCAGGGCTCGCCGTGCGCCGCGAAAAGACGTTCGGCGAACTCCTTCAAAAAGATCGGCTCGGCGAGCACGATGATGCGATCGAAGTCGGGTCCGAGGCGCTCGTAGATCTCCTGCGCCATCTCAAGGTGGACCGACGGGGTCGCAACTGTGGCAAGCGTCGTCGGCACCGCGATCCCCATCGGGAGGCAGTTGAGAAGCAGCGTCGGGCTGTCTTCCGACGCACCGAACGCACGGAGCGCCTCATCGGTGGTCGCTTCAAGCACCTGATGCTCCGCTCGGGAGCTCACGCCCACCGAGAACATCCCGCCACGCCCGGACGACGTCAAGAGCTCGGCCGCCTCAGAGACCCGGCCACCGACGAGCCAGCCGTTCACGTCGCCGGAGAACACGTCCTGCTTGACCAGGTACGGAACGTCCTCGATGGCCTCCACCGTCTCGGGGTCGATACCGAGGCCGCCCAGCCACGCGTGGTACCCGGGGGAGCGTGACGCCGCATCCTTGAAGGCGTCAAGAGCCGCCTGCTGGGGATTCCACACGGCACGAGTGGGTTCGCCGATGTCGACGACATCAGAGGGATTCGGCATGCGATACCACGATCATTGGGGGGAGAAACGCGGCACATCCCGCAAGCCAAGCTCGCAAGTTTTGCCACTCCCTTCATCCTACCCATCTTCGGCAGTGCGAAACGGTTCCATCCCCCATCTTTTCAGCGAAATACCTGCAAATACTGGGAATGATTCCGCGGCAACCTGGTT
>DMNR01000007.1:3780-5198 GCA_003452655.1 Actinomycetota bacterium
GGGAGCCGGCCGGAGCCGTGAAATCAGTTGGTTGTGTAGGCCACCGCGCCGTTCGACGCCCAGGCCGGATGCAGCGGCCGCGACGAGGAGAGGGCGAACGCCCGACTGCCGGTGCCATTGGCGTTGAGCACACGCAGACGGTTGCTCGACACCCCGATGCTCACGCAGGCGAGCCGCCGTCCATCCGGGGAGTACGCGGGCTGCTGACAGTTCAGCGTCGGCGCGGTGACGCGCGTCACCGCGCCACCTGTCGCCGCCGTCCGGAAGATCGTCCACTTGCCGGAAACGTTGCGCGCATAGGCGACCGTCGTGTTGTTGATCCAGGTCGGCTGCGCCTCACTGGCCCGAATGGAGCGCGTCAGGTTGCGTCGACCGGTGCCGTTTGACTGCATGATCCAGATGTCGCTGCGACCATTGGATTGGCGGAGCTGATAGGCGATGCGACCGCCGTTCGGCGACGCCGCCAGCCACGTGGTGGTGCCACCGACCAGCCGTGTGGACGCACCCCCACCTGTTGGCGTGGAGTAGATCACGCCGCCCCTGATGTAGATGATGCGCCGATCAAGCACACCCCACGCCGGCTTGGAGCCACCGCGTGTGCCGGGCAGCACACGGGCGCCACTGCCGTTGGCGTTCGCGACGACGATGCCCGACGGGCTGGTGTAGGCGATCCGCGAGCGCTGGTGTGAGTAGGCGACCTTGCTGAGCGACCCGGCGGTGGATGAGGCGACCAAGGTCGGGGCGCCACCGGACAGCTTGATGGACGCGATCTTGGTGCCTGCGACCGGCGGCGACACGTTGTTGACCCGGACGACGCGCGCCGACGAAGTCGCACTGTTTCCGGCGTTGTCGACCGCGACCGCGTGCAACACGTGGTCGCCGTTGGAGTACGAGCCGGTGTTCCACGTGGTCGCGTACGGCGACGTCGTGTCGGTTGCGACCACGAGGCCGTCAATCATGAGGTCGACCTTCTGGACACCCCCGGCATCATCGGCGTCCGCCGTGAACAACGCCGCACCGGCGACCGTGGCGCCACTTGCCGGGGCGCTCACGTTCACCGTCGGGGGCGTCGTGTCGGTCGGCACGCCACTCGCGCCGATCTTGCGCGGGTCCCAAGTGTTGTCGACGAGGAGCGCCGGACTGAACGCCGCGGCAACCGTATCCCACCGCACAACCTTGTTGTTCTGACGCTTCAGGATCGAGCCGTCTTTGTTGTTGAAGTCGCCGGTCACGAACAGGCCCTTGGGGAAGTCCGGGCCGAGGTTGAAGTTGGTGACGTCGATGCCGTCTTCGCCCGCCACCTCGTCGACCGGGCACGAGGAGCCGGTGAGTGCGAACGAGCCCTTGTACGCGCCGGTCGCCCGGTCGAAGACACCGAATGAGCTGTAGCTGCGTTCGGGCACGAAGCCCTGACTGGC
>DMNR01000354.1:0-21699 GCA_003452655.1 Actinomycetota bacterium
CGTCAACGGTGACGACCCCGAAGCTTGCGTCCGCGTCGCAACCCTGGCATTCGAATTCCGGCAGCGCTTCAACAAGGATGTCGTCATCGACATGGTGTGTTACCGAAAGCGCGGCCACAACGAAGCTGACGACCCCTCGCTCACGCAACCGTTGATGTACAACATCATCGACGCCAAACGCAGCGTTCGAAAGATCTACACCGAATCGCTGATCGGTCGAGGCGACATCACGGTTGAAGAAGCCGAAGAAGCATTGCGCGACTACCAAAGCCAGCTTGAGCGCGTCTTCGCTGAGACGCGGGAAGACCACGAACACCACGAGGTCGAATGGGTTCCCCCGGCCGAATATCCAGCACAGATTGATACCTCGATCAGTGATGAAACGGTCAAGATCATCGTTGAGAGTCAGATCGACCTTCCCGAAGGGCTTGTGGTTCACAACCGACTACTGCCACAGCTTCAACGCCGCGCCCAAATGGTGGAGGACGGAACGATTGACTGGGGAATGGGCGAAACGCTCGCCTTCGGCTCAATACTGCTTGACGGTCAGGAAGTCCGACTCTCCGGGCAGGACTCGCGCCGAGGAACGTTTGGTCAACGGCACTCGGTCATCGTGGACCGCATCACGGGCTCGGAGTACACCCCCCTTAAGCACCTGTCCCTAGATCAAGGAAAGTTCTACGTCTGGGACTCCCTGCTCAGTGAATTCGCCGCAATGGGATTTGAGTACGGCTACTCCGTGGCCAATCCGCGCGCACTGGTGTTGTGGGAAGCGCAGTTCGGCGATTTCGCTGATGGCGCTCAAACCATCATCGACGAGTTCATCAGTTCCGGTGAGCAGAAATGGGGACAGCAGAGCGGCGTCGTACTACTGCTTCCTCACGGCTATGAAGGTCAGGGCCCCGACCACTCATCGGCCCGACCAGAGCGATACCTGCAGATGGCTGCTCAGGACAACATGACCATCGCGATGCCGTCGACACCAGCGTCGTACTTCCACTTCCTGCGCTGGCAGGCGAAGGCACCACATCACAAGCCACTGATCGTCTTCACCCCCAAGTCCATGCTGCGGTTGAAAGCCGCGGCGTCGGCGAAGGAGGACTTCACCGACAGCCAACTGCAGCCCGTGATCGGCGATAAGACCGTCGATCCGAACAAGGTCACCTCGATCCTGATGTGCTCGGGCAAGGTCACCTGGGACCTCGTCGCCAAACGGGCGGCTGAGAAACGCGATGACGTCGCGATCGTTCGCTGTGAGCGCTTGTATCCACTGCCTGCTGAAGAGATCGTTGAGATCCTGTCCGGGTTCCCCGACGATGCCACGCTCACGTGGGTCCAAGAAGAACCGGAGAACCAAGGTGCATGGCCTTACATGTTGCTGAATCTGGTACCTCACCTTGATCGCGTTCTCAGCTGCGTCAGCCGACCACCTTCGGCATCTCCAGCAGTTGGTCTGCACAGCGTGTTCGAGCGTGAGCAAGCTGAAATCGTCGAGCGGGCCTTCGCCCAGTAACTCCCCGGAGTTGGAATGTACGCAACAGACCGTGGCATCGAAGAATTCGAAGAGCGCCGCAGCGAGGAGCAGTTCGCCACAAGCTACTTAGCGGACCGAATGCGCGCCTTCGTGGACCTGCATCCGGAGTTCGAAGATGCCGTCGAACGGTTCGCGACCTGGCTCGCGCGCGACGATGAGGACGACGAATAGCCCCAGACGCCGGCCCATTCAGCAACTCACGTGGTCGGTAGGGTTTGGGGATGCTTGCTGCCTACGCCGCGTCGATCGACTTCCAGAACCCGCTGTCCGGCCTCGTCGTCGGTGACGTCCCGGATCCGCAGGTGCCCGACGGCTGGACCACTGTGCAGATGAAGGCGGCCAGCCTCAACCATCACGATCTGTGGAGCCTGCGCGGCATCGGCCTGCCAGAATCGCGCCTCCCGATGATCTTGGGATGCGATGCGGCGGGACTTGATGAAGACGGCAATGAGGTGATCGTCTACTCGGTCGTCTCAGACCCAGGGCCCGGAGTCGACGAGACGATGGATGAAAGCCGCAGCATCCTGTCCGAGCGGTTCCCTGGAACGTTCTCGCAACGGTTCGCAATTCCGGCCCGCAACCTGCTGCCGAAGCCGCCACATTGGTCTTGGTCGGAAGCCGCGTGCCTTCCCACAGCATGGCTGACTGCATATCGGATGCTTGCGGTTCGCTCCGGATTGAAGCCTGGCAACACCGTCCTGATCCAGGGTGCCGGTGGCGGCGTCGCGACAGCTTGCATCGCACTTGGGCGAGCAATGGGGTTTCGGGTCTGGGCAACAAGTCGTTCGGAATCAAAACAACAGCGTGCGTTGGAGATTGGCGCTCACGAGGTATTCCAGTCAGGTGCCCGACTTCCAGACCGAGTGGATGCGGTCATGGAAACAGTGGGTGAAGCGACCTGGGAGCACTCCGTGAAGTGTCTCAAACCTGGCGGAACGATCGTCATTTCCGGCGCGACCAGCGGCCCCAATCCACCGGCGCAGTTGACGCGCATCTTCTTCAAACAACTCTCGGTTGTGGGGTCAACAATGGGGACTCTCGAAGATCTGCGGAACCTGATCTCGTTGTGTTCTGTTGCGAATATTCGACCGATCGTTCAGCAAGAGTTCGCCTTGACCGATGCACACTCGGCCTTCAGCCTGCTGGAATCTGGCGAACTCTTTGGCAAGATCATCCTGACTAACAACGACTAGGCAGGGATGCTCGAAGCGGGCGTTACTCGGCTCCGGGCGCCTTGAACTGCGTGCGCACGAACGCATCCCACATTCGGTCCGTCATCAGCTTTCGCTGGCCCATGAATGCGTACGCGGAGACTGTGACGGGGTAGCGGGTCTTTGGCTTGTCGGCGGTGATGGCCTTCTCGATCACCTTGGCGACATCGTCGGGCCCGCCGCCAAGGCGTGAATACAACGGGTTCTCGTAGACGGCTGAAGTATTCTTGGCGACTGCCTCATTGAACTCGTCGTAGGCACCGTCGGTCTGACTTGGAAGGTCCATATTGGACAAAGCCGCCTCGGCGAAGTTCGTCTTGATCAATCCTGGCTCGATAAGCACGACTCGAATCCCGAACCCCGAGAGTTCGAATCGAAGGACGTCGGAAATCGCCTCGACTGCATATTTGGTCGCGTGATAGATGCCACCACCGGGGAACGACAACTTGCCCCCCATCGAACCAATGTTGACGATTCGACCGGCCCGCTGTTCGCGCATCCCGGGTAGCACTAACTGCGACATTCGAATCAAGCCGAAGACGTTGGTCTCGAACTGGCGGCGGATCGATTCCATGGGCAGATCTTCAATCGCACCCGACTGGCTATATCCCGCGTTATTGACCAGTGCCCCAACAGCACCGTGGCGATCAACGACCGTGGCGACTGCGGATTCCATAGAATCCTCGTCGGTCACATCGAGGGCAAGCAGTTCACATCCGTAGTCGGCAAGGTCCGTGATTGCAGAAACGTTGCGAGCCGTCGCATAGACCGGCCGACCTGACTCTGCGAGGCGGATGGCCGTCGCCCGCCCAATGCCGGTGGAACAACCAGTAATGAGAGTCGCTTCTGAATGGTTAGCCATGCGCCGATACTGCCACTGGGCTGAGAGCTGGGTAAGGCCGGTCACTGCGGCCTTGAACCGCGCGCGCCCAGCTACTCCTCGACGAACTAGTGCAGGCGTGCCACACCGTCAGCGCGAGCCGCATCGGCTACTGCGTGGGCAACGTTGACGGCAACCCGCTCATCAAACGGCGACGGGATGATGTGATCTCTCGCTAGCCGATCGCCAACAGCATCAGCGAGAGCGTGTGCCGCCGCCAACTGCATGCCGTTCGTGATGCGCGATGCCCGAACATTCATCGCACCTCGGAAGATCCCGGGGAACGCCAAGACGTTGTTGATCTGGTTCGGGTAGTCCGACCGTCCCGTTGCAATCACCGCCGCGTACTTACGCGCCATCGCCGGATCGACCTCGGGGTGCGGGTTCGCCAACGCGAAGACGATCGCGCCTGGAGCCATCGACGCCACAGCTGCCTCTGGCACAGTCCCGGCCGACACTCCGATGAAGACGTCCGCGCCGATCAGCGCACGCTCAATGGGGCCAGTAATGTCCGATTGGTTCGTCAGCTCAGCGAGTTCGAACTTACTGTCAGTGAGATCCTCGCGGCTCAAGTGAATGATGCCCTTCGAGTCCGCGACGGCGATCTCGCCGATCCCTGCCTCAACGAGCATTTTTGTGACCGCCATTCCGGCGGCACCTGCGCCGGAAACGACCGCACGAAGGTCCGCAAGCTTGCGACCGGTGACCTTTGCGGCGTTGAGCAGAGCTGCCAGCACGACAATCGCAGTGCCATGTTGATCATCGTGGAATACCGGGATATCGAGGCGATCTTGCAGACGTCGTTCGATTTCGAAACATCGCGGTGCGGAGATGTCCTCAAGGTTCACCCCGCCAAAAGCTGGGGCAATTCGGACGATGGTCTCAATCACATCGTCTGTCTTCGTGCAGTCCAGGCAAATCGGAACCGCGTCAACTCCAGCGAACTCTTTGAAGAGCAGCGCTTTGCCTTCCATCACCGGCAGCGCCGCAACAGGCCCAATGTCTCCCAGGCCAAGCACCGCCGTCCCGTCTGTGACGACGAGGACTGTGTTCGCCTTCCACGTGTAGTCGTAGGCAAGCTCCGGCTCAGCGGCAATTGCGCTCGACACCCGGGCTACACCTGGGGTGTACGCCAGCGCGAGACCCTCAGCGTCACGAATCCGCACTGCCGGGCGAACCTCGATCTTTCCACCACGGTGCAGCGGGAATGCCGGATCAAGTGACCGGTCGAGCGCGGCGTCTCGGTCGTTTCCGGACAACTTGATTCCTCTCACTGCAAGAAGTGTTGGTGCCGGCGAATCGTGCGATCTGGCGGCAACTGCGGCGAAATGTAGTCCGCGATGTGCGATTCTCCCATATGTGAATCTGCGGCTATTCCACAGCGCACCGCGGGGGCGGAATCGGCATGCCTCGCGACTGCTGCCGGTCGCGATGTCGGTTGCCTGCGTGACGGCGGTCCTGGCGGGCGTCAGCGCCTGCTCTGGGACCAGCCAGGCAACTGGACCGCAGCCATATCCGGGCGTCTCCCCAGACCCGACACTCAGCGCACAAATCCCGGAGAACATCCGCCGCGATGGCAACCTCACGATCGTGACTGATGCCAACTACCCCCCACTGGAGTTCATCGAGAACAAGCAGCTCGTCGGGGCCGACATTGACCTCGGGCGCGCCATCGCCACGAAGTTCGGATTGGCGCCGAACTTCCAGCAGACTCCGTTCTCGAACGTCGTCGCATCGGTTGCGATTCAGGAATTTGAACTTGGGATTTCGGCCCTGTGGGCCGACAACCCGGAAGCCTCCCTGGCAAACATGGTCACCTATTACAAGGCGGGAACCCAAGTAGCGATCCGCAAGAGCGAGGCGATTCCATCGTCGGGCGCCGGCAGCTTCTGCGGCGAGAGCGTGGCTGTCGAGGAAGGCACTGAGTACATCGACACCCTCGTGAAGCTGTCCGCAGCGTGCAAGAAGCTTGGCAAGGCACCGATCGACATCCGGCCAGCGAACAACCAACAGCGCGCCAGCAAACTACTCGAAGAAGGGTCAACCAATGCGATGGTGGGAGACTCCCCCACAGTCGCTTACACCGTCGCCCGCAGCAACGGCGAAATAATCGCGGTCGGCAATCCTGCCGATATTCGGCCGTACGGAATTGCCGTGAGCCCGATGTACCCCGAGCTGACGAAAGCGACCCAGCAAGCGGTGCAACAACTGATCGATTCCGGGGTCTACGCGCAGATTCTTGAGAAATGGCAGATCCCGCTAGGAGCAATAAAGACCTCCGAGGTGCTCTACGGCGCCAACCCCGCAACACCTTGACCTAGTACCTCGAGGCTTCCGCGTGCCTCGAGGTACTCATGGCCGGTAGCGTCTGCTCCAAGCTCGTCGACACACAATTGGAAAGGTTTCGTGTGAGCAGCTCAACTGTGCGAATAGAACTACCTGCCGCAAGTGGCTATTTGGTGCTCGCCCGAACGGCGGTCGCGGCGATGTGTGCCCGCCTCGACTACCCCCTTGATCGACTCGAGGACGTCAAGCTGGCCGTTGACGAAGCGTGCTCGCTGCTGCTCAGCGATACCGATGCCGACGGAACTCTGACAGTCGCGATGGCCCCCGGAGAAGATGGGCAGCTCAACGTTGCGGTCAGCGCGGTGACCCGCCATGGGAAGACGCCGAAGCAAAGTTCCTTCGCCTGGACGGTGCTCAGCGCCCTGGTCGAGGACGTCTCCGCCACTGTCGAAGCCGGGCAGGTCAGCATCAATTTGAGCGCCAGTCGCGGCGATTCGATGGTCGCCTCGTGAGCGTCACAAGCGGCGCGCCAAAGCGCACAACCAGGTGGGATGACGCGGCACGAGCACGAGAGCGCATCCTGCTCGACACGATGGCTGCCGAACCCAAGGACTCAGCCGCGTACTCGAGGGCCCGCGACGAATTGGTCACCATCCACCTTCCGCTCGTTGAGCACCTCGCCCGACGATTCCGCGACCGCGGTGAGCCTCACGATGACCTCGTTCAGGTGGGCACGATCGGACTCATCAAGGCCGTCGACCGATTCGATCCTGACCGTGGGGTGGAATTCTCGACCTACGCAACACCAACGATCGTCGGCGAGATTAAGCGCCATTTCCGCGATCGCGGCTGGTCAATTAGGGTCCCGCGGCGATTGCAGGAAATGCGTCAGCACATCAGTCAAGCGACCGCTGAGCTGTCGCAGAAGTCGGGCCGGTCGCCAACCGTTGCTGAATTGGCTGAAGCCCTCGACTTAAGCGAGGAAGAGATTCTCGAAGGCCTGGAGTCGTCCCAGGCATACTCGACGCTGTCGATCGACTCCTCTGGCGGTGGGGACGACGATTCCGATCCTTCCTCATTGACCGAGACGTTGGGCTCCGAAGACGATGCACTTGAAGGTGTCGAGTACCGCGAATCCCTCAAGCCGCTACTCGCCGCGCTCAGCGAGCGCGAGCGTCAGATCATCATGATGCGGTTCTTCCAAAACATGACGCAGGCTCAGATCGCCCAAGAAGTAGGCGTATCGCAAATGCATGTGTCTCGGCTGTTAACGAAGGCCCTGCTGCAGTTGCGCTCTGGGCTCACCGAGGACGCTTTCTAGCCAATATCGTCAGCATTCGGTGAGATCGACCAACTGGTTGGACAGATTCACCGAATGCTGATGGAAATGCGTTAGCTGGGTTCACGATCCGGCTCTTTGATGATCGTCATAACGCCGAAAGCCATGCCCACGATCCCCAGAATGCCGATGCCGACGCCGAATGCCTTCACCGTTGAACCATCGCCGACGAACAACGTGTAGGCGATGATCAGGACGAAGACTTGGGTCAGCAGATATGGCGGGCGGGCCGCACTCCGGGCCGCGGCCATGCCTCGGGCGATCAGACCAATCCCGGCCGCGAAGATCAGGTAGATGATGATCTCAACAATCGGCGCCGAGACCGTCGCACCTTGACTATTGAGGGCCGCCACTGCCAGCGCAATGCAATAGACAACGAGTCCCGCTGCTTCGATCGCAGCGATGCCCGCTGCGCCGCGCCAGAGGCCGATGGGTTGCGTACTCACACCGGCGACCCTAACTAAACGAGTACGCTGCCCTTCATGCGTGGGCTGCTGGTGGTGAATCCGAATGCCACGACCACCACTCCCCGGGCACGGGAAGTGCTCATCAACTCGTTGACGTACCAGTTCCATCTGGAGACCATCACAACCGACCATCGTGGTCACGCAGCTGAGCTTGGGGCTCGTGCTCGCAGGGACGGCGTTGATGCCGTCATCGCGCTCGGCGGCGACGGCACCGCCAACGAAATCATCAATGGGATGCTCGGTGACGCAGGTCCCGGACCAGACGTCCCGGCATTCGGCATCGTGCCTGGCGGCAGCGCGAACGTGTTCTCCCGGTCCATCGGGTTCCCGCAGGACCCGATCGAGGCAACCGGTGAGTTGATCGCCGCACTAAGAGCGCGCCGGACACGGACCATTGGATTGGGGCGCGCAGACGATCGCTGGTTCCTCTGCAACGCCGGACTCGGCATCGACGCCGAAATCATCTCGGCGATGGAACAAGCCCGGGCGAAGGGAAAAGCGGCGACTCCCTCCCGCTACCTCGTCACCACGCTTCGGCAGTTCTTCAGCGGGACCGACCGGCGCACGTCATCCCTGGTGATCATCAGGCCCGGCCACGAACCAGTTCGGCGGGTCTTCTTGGCGATCGTTCAGAACACCTCCCCGTGGACCTATCTAGGAGCGATCGCCGTCAACCCCTCACCTGAGGCGTCGTTCGAAACCGGTTTGGACTTGTGGGCGTTGCGATCAATGTCGGTGACCTCCGGGCTGGCTAACGCCCGCCGCATGCTGATGAAGACCAAGGCAACCAACAGCGACAGCGTGCTCATGTTGCACGACCAAGGCGAATTCACCATCGCCTGCCATCGGCCGACCGCGTTGCAGGTCGATGGCGAGAGTCTGGGGGACGTCGAACAAGTGCGTTTCACCTCGCACCCCAACGCATTACGCGTCTTCGCCTGAAAACAGTGCACAGTTGGTGATTACAGCCGGTAGAGAACTAGTGACTCAGAGCCGAAAATATCCCTCAAATGGCGGATTTTTGGCCTCATTGTGACCTAACCGACACCCTAATGAGACGACACCGTCTCGAATGGCCTTGTCACATTAACGCGCGTATGTGACGTGGTTTGAGCACGAAAAAGGCGGCACCATACGCCACCGGTTTTGAGCAGCACACTCGACCCCATCGTTTTGCAGCAATGTTGCACGACTATGGAGCGAGACACAGATCCGCGCCATTGAAGGACGCGGCAACTGGGAGGAGCACCGCATGGACTGGCGCCACGAGGCCGCCTGCCGTGACGAGGATCCGGAACTCTTCTTTCCCATCGGCAACACTGGGCCGGCATTGATCCAGATCGAAGAAGCAAAGCGCGTTTGTCGCAGCTGCAACGTCATGGATTCATGTCTGCAATGGGCAATGGACACCAGCCAAGAAGCAGGCGTCTGGGGCGGGATGAGCGAAGACGATCGTCGACTAGCTCGCCGTCGAACTGTACGTGTGCAATCGGCCTAGCGGATTCCCGCTAGGCCTTTCGCCTTTCCAGGCACGTTTCGCCAGCACACCGCATGAACCTTCCGCGGGTGCGTCAGTGTCCAGAAACTCAGTAGCCTGCCTGCGTGACTTCCTCTTCGCCATCGGCCAAGACGCCCGCGCACGCTGATCGCCCCCTGTACGCCACACTTGCCCGGCGACTCGTGATCGCGATCGGTCTCATGATCCTGATCCTCATCCCTTCAGTAATCATGATCCTCATCACCGGCGAATTCGCGGCGACCTGGGCAAGCGCTGCGGCGATCGCTGGTCTTGCCGCTGTTGCCGCCGGGGGCGTGGAAGTCGCAATCCTTACCTCTGTGGTGATGGCGCTGATTACCCCAATTGCCATCATTGCGGGCCAATCGCCGGTGACTGGGGCGGCTCTGATGGCCCTGATGTGTCTGACAGTTGGCCGGATGTCACGATTTGGCCTGCACCGCGCCACCCTTCTTGTGCCCGTCTTCATGGCGTGGATGATCATCAACCCGCCGTTCTGGGGACCGAAAGAACTTGTTGTCCGTACGGACAGCACCTACCTCGCTTGGATGGGGGTCTTCTTTTTGGTGGGCGCGATCATCCCGGTGATCGTCCTTCCCTTCATCCTCAAGAAGGTCAAACTGGCCGCCCCGCAGCCACACCCTCGCCAAGAGGCTCTGCCCTACACCATCACGATCACGGTCTTAGCGACTGGAGCTACGTTTTGGATCTTGCAAGATCCAAGCAAGTGGTACGCGGGTGCTTGGCTGATTTCCACGATTCTCGTGCTGTCTCAGATTGGAAATGTCGGAACCGTGCGCCTCACCATCGCGCGTGTGGTCGGTACAACGGTTGGAAGTCTGCTCGTAATTGCCCTCGTGGCGCAGGTACAGTCAATGCTGCTTATCTACGTGATTGGATTGGTCTTAGGCGTCATAGCGATCGCTGCGAAATTCAGCCCTCACACCTGGATCTACTTCGTATTCATCACTCCAACCGTGGTGTGTTTGAACGCTTCTTCCAACCAGCACCTAGGCGACCTCGGCAAGCAACGGGCGGCCGACACTCTGGTGGGTGCGGCACTGGTTCTCCTCGCGTCTGCCATCACGATCGGATACTCCCACTGGGCGAACAACCATGGTGCAGGTCCAACAGTTGACGAGCCGAAGATCGCCGGGGAATCGGTGGAGCCTGCGCCAGCGTGACCTCACTGCCGACGCCGAGGGGTCTGGCGGGGTCCTAAGGCAGTAGCACGTCCACCACAACGCGCGTGCCTGCCGGGCGCCTTGGCTCCCAAGTCACGGCGCCGGAGAGCTCCTCAGTCACGAGGGTCTTGACGATCTTCAGCCCAAGACCGCTGCTGGAGTTGGGGTCAAAGTCCGCGGGCAAGCCGTTGCCGTTGTCAGCAACCTCGACCGTCAAGCGTCTGTCAGTTCGTTCCAACGACAACGTGACCATTCGATTCGTGGCGGAGTCCGAAACCCCGTGCTGCACCGCATTCGACAGCAGCTCGGCGATCACCATCGCCAACGGGGTCACGACGTCCGCGGGCAGCAGCCCGGCCGATCCCGTACGTGATACCTCGGTTTCGATTGCAAGTTCTCGAGTTAAGGCGATGACCCGATCCGCTACCTCGTCGAAGTCGGCGTCTTCACCTTCTTGTTGGGACAAAGTCTCGTGCACAACCGCGATCGCCCCCACCCGACGAACGGCTTCGGCGAGTGCCGCACGGCCTGCGGGTTCATCGATCCGGCGAGCCTGCAGTCGCAAGAGCGCGGCAACCGTCTGCAAGTTGTTCTTGACCCGGTGGTGAATCTCGCGGATCGTCGAATCCTTCGTCAGCAGCGCCTTCTCCTGCCGCCGCAGATCAGTGACGTCACGGACGAGCACCAGCGCTCCGAGGTAGTCAGACTCGCGTCTCAACGGAATGCTGCGCAAAGTCACGGTCGCCTCTTCGTTTTCGACCTGCGCGGAACCCGGCGAGCGTCCCCCCGCAACTAACGCGACGGCCTCATCGATCGGTCCAGGCGTACGCGACAGTCGTGTTGCAGTGGCAGTGAGGTTGGTTCCGACCAGATCCGCAGCGAGCCCGAGTCGATGGAAGGCCGACAGCGCGTTCGGACTTGCGACAGTGACAGTTCCGGTCTGATCAAGACGAAGCAGGCCATCGCCGACTCGCGGCGGAGCATCGGTGGTCGACAGTCCCTCCGGCAAGGGGAACTGACCCTCGGAGATCATGTCGAACAGGTCATCCGCGCTGCGCAGATAAGCCTCCTCGAGTGCCCCCCGGTGAACATCGCGCGAGGCCGCGTGCCGGGCGATGACCGCGATCACACGACCCTGAAATGAGACGGGTATCGCCTCGTATGCGGTTTGCTTCTTCTTGGCCTCGGACTGCTGACGAACGATCACGCCACTGGCATAGGCGCGGTCGAGTTCACTACGCCTCCCCTTGGCCACGAAGCGCCCAACCGCATCCTCAGGAACGGACGTTGGACCAGTAGCGGGTCGGATCTGCGCAACTGCTGTAAACCCAGTCTGGTTCCAGGTCGGAACCCACAGCACGAGGTCCGCAAATGCAAGATCAGCGACCAAGGTCCAGTCGGCAATCAATGCCCGCAGGTGATCACGATCACGCGGACGCAGATCCGTGCGATCCGCGAGGAGCCTGCCGCGATCGACCATGGTCATTCACCCTACGCCGGACGCACCGGTGTGCAGGGGTGGATGCGACCATCTTGGTTATGAGTATGGCCTCTGAAGCCACTGCGAACCTGATTCGTCGTGATGCAACCGCCGTCTGGCACCCGTTCACCCAACAATCCCTGTGGGTCGCCGATGAACCCATCGTCGTTGATCGTGCCGACGGAATGTACTTCTGGGACACCGACGGTAATCGTTATCTCGACGGTGTCTCCTCGTTGTGGGTCAATGTTCACGGACACAACCACCCGACGATCAATCAGGCGATCATCGATCAACTTGGCAGACTCGACCACACGACGTTTCTCGGGCTCACCCATGAACCCGGCATCGAACTCGCCGAGAAGCTGCTGGCGACTGCACCGAAGGGCCTCACCCGCGTTTTCTACGCCGGCGACGGCGCAAGCGCAGTCGAGGCCGCCATCAAGATGGCTTATCAGGCACAAGCCCAGAGTGGCCAGAACCGCCCATACTTCGCCCACTTCGCAGAGGGCTACCACGGGGATACACTCGGGGCGGTCAGCGTCGGTGGCATTGACCTGTTTCACGAGACCTATCGGCCCATCTTGCTGGAAACCAGAATGGTCTCTTCTCCGGGAGTTCTCGAACCTGGTCAGCGGCGACTCAACCGTGCGGCGGCGGTTTTGACCGAACTCGGGGAATTGCTCGAACGACAGGGCAAACAGATCTGTGCAATCGTCTTAGAGCCGCTGGTTCAGGCAGCCGGCGGGATGCTGACTCACGATGTTTCTTTTGTAAAGGGCGTGCGCGCCCTGTGCGACGAGTACGGCGTCTTGATGATCTGCGACGAGGTCGCCACCGGAGTCGGTCGAACTGGACGGATGTGGGCGGTCGATCACGCCGAGGTCACACCTGACCTCATGACTTGCGGCAAAGGGCTCACCGCCGGGTACCTGCCGATGTCGGCCGTGATGACAACCGAGCCGGTTTATGAAGCGTTTCTGGGTGCGGGCAGCACCGGACGAACCTTCTTCCACGGTCACTCGTACACGGCGAACCCGTTGTGCGCGGCTGCCGCGATCGCCAACCTTGACCTGATGGAGACAGACCAGACGGTGGCCAATGCGGCCGCCATCGGAGAACAGCTTTCCAAGGAGTTGACGCCACTGGTCACGCAAGATCGAGTCAAGGAGATTCGCCAGATCGGCACTATGACCGGCATCGAGGTCGAGTCCGTTGGTGACCGCACCGGGTTTGCCATCTGCCAAGCGGCCCGCGCGAAAGGTGTGTGGATCAGGCCCCTGGCAGACGTGGTCATTCTGATGCCTCCACTGGCGATGACGCCCACCGACGTGAGCACCCTGACGAGCGCGGTCATTGAGTCGATCGAGGAAGTCCTGGCGTGACAAGCAACCCCACTCTTGCCTGGGTAGCCGAGGAGAACGAGCGGCGGTTGCAGGCGGGACTTCGCCGCATGCCTCGGGTGCGCACCGGTCCTGACGACCTGGTCGACCTGGCATCGAACGACTACCTAGGCCTCTCCCACGACCCACGAGTTGTCGGCGCCGCTGTCGCTGCGGCGCAGCAGTGGGGTGCAGGTTCCACCGGGTCACGACTGGTAACTGGCAGCACCGCACTTCACCTGGAACTTGAAGATGCGCTGGCCACTCACGTAGCGGCGCCCGCCGCACGCGTGTTCTCATCCGGCTACTTGGCGAACATTGCAGCCATCACCACACTGGTGGATTCAGACACTGTGGTCATCTCCGATGAGTTGAACCACGCGTCACTCATCGATGCAATTCGCCTGACCCGCGGTCGACGAGTGGTCGTCGGTCACCGAGATGTTGGAGCTGTTGCGGCGGCACTTGCTGACCGGCCGGAGACGAAAGCAGTCATCGTCACCGATGCCGTCTTCAGCGTGGACGGAGATCTCGCACCGCTGCGAGAGCTCCAGACGCTGGCGGTTGAACATGATGCAATGCTGATCGTTGACGAAGCACATTCCCTTGGGGTAGTTGGCGACCACGGCGAGGGGGCGGCCGCCGACGCCGGGATATCCGGGGAAGCAAACGTCGTCCTGACGCTGACCCTCTCGAAATCGCTAGGCAGCCAAGGTGGCGCGATTGCGGCAGATCCGGCGATCATTGAGCTACTCACGAGTGCGGCCCGCACCTTCATCTTCGATACCGCACTGGCGCCGGCTTCGGCGGGCGCGGCATTGGAGGCGCTGCACATCATCAGGTCACAGCCACAGTTGGTGGCCGACGTTCGCGCTCACGCCAGTGCGCTGCAGTGGGCGGCCGAACAACTCGGCTGGACTTCCACGACCCCCAGCGGCGCAGTCATCTCACTGCTGGTCGGCGAACCCCGGGCGGCGGTCGCGGCTGCGGAGGCCTGCGCGCGCGAGGGAGTATGGGTCGGCTGCTTTCGGCCGCCATCAGTTCCCGACGGGGTTTCTCGCCTTCGACTGACCGCACGGGCTAACTTGGGCGACAGCGACCTCGCCCGGACAGTTCAAGCCCTTGCGCAGGCCGCGACTGAGATCGGCATTGCCCCGATTGACGACGTGGGAAGTGAGGACACCTCGTGAGTGGTCGAATCCTGTTGGTCACAGGCACCGGCACTGGCGTCGGCAAGACGATTGTTTCCGCAGCGATTGCCAGCTTGTCCGCGAAGGCGGGCAAGAGCGTGGCAGTCGTGAAGCCGGGACAAACGGGCGTCAGCGGCGACGACATCGGCGATGCCGACGACATCAAGCGGCTGTCTGGCGTTGCGAACGTCAGGGAATTCGTCCGCTACCCCGATCCCATCTCACCTGCGGCAGCAGCGCGAATCAGTGGCAAACCAACGCTGGTTATGCGAGAGGCAGCGGAGCAGATCAAGGCGCTCGCCGCAGCTAACGATCTTGTCTTGGTCGAAGGTGCGGGCGGACTTCTCGTGGAATACAACCCTGAGCGCGAAACCATCGCCGACCTCGCCCAACTGACAGCCGCAGAGGTTGTCGTCGCGGTGTTGCCCAACCTGGGGACGCTCAACCAAACGGCAATGACGATTGAGGCCCTCGAACGCCGGGATCTGCGCTTGGCAGGCGTCGTCATCGGACGCTGGCCCAAGCAGCCCGACATGATCTGCGCGAACAACATCGTCGATCTTGAGACCATCGCCAAGCGGCCACTTTCCGGAGCAATCAGGGAACGTGCTGGGCACCTTTCGAAGCCGGAATTTCTGTCTGCCGCGGACGCCGGCCTATCCCCGGCCTTCGGCGGGCATTTCGATGCGGCAGACTTTCGGCAGCGTTTCGAATATCGGAGGAAAGCGTGACGACTGACATTTTGGCCCGTGCCCGTGAACAGGTGCTGGAAAAAGGCGAGGGGCTCAGCGAATCGGAAACGCTGGAAATCCTTGAACTTCCCGACGATCGGATCCCTGAAGCGCTCGCCCTCGCGCACGAGGTGCGGATGCGCTGGTGTGGTCCTGAGGTGGAGGTCGAGGGGATCGTCTCGCTCAAGACCGGCGGCTGCCCCGAGGACTGCCATTTCTGCTCGCAATCCGGCCTATTCGCCTCGCCAGTGCGCTCTGCCTGGCTCGACATCCCCACGTTGGTCGATGCCGCAGTCCAGACGGCTGCTAGCGGTGCCAGCGAATTTTGCATCGTCGCAGCAGTCCGCGGTCCGGACGAGAAGTTGATGACGCAGCTGCGCGATGGTGTCGCAGCGATCAAGGAAGCGGTTGACATCAACGTCGCCGCTTCATTGGGCATCCTCACTAAAGAGCAGGTCGACGAACTCGTAGCGATGGGCATCCACCGCTACAACCACAACCTCGAGACTGCTCGGTCATTCTTCCCGAAAGTTGTCAGCACGCACACCTGGGAAGAGCGCCAGGAGACACTTGAGATGGTGCGGGACTCCGGCATGGAGGTCTGTTGCGGAGGGATCGTGGGCCTTGGTGAGTCTGCCGAACAGCGCGCGGAGTTTGCCGCGCAGTTGGCGGCCCTTGAGCCTCACGAGGTTCCGCTGAACTTCCTGAACCCGCGCCCCGGCACACCGTTTGCCGATGTTCCCGTGATGCCGGCGAATGAGGCCCTGAAGACGATCGCTGCGTTCCGACTGGCGCTGCCAAAGACTATCCTGCGATTTGCTGGTGGCCGGGAAATCACACTCGGCGATCTCGGCACAAAGGATGGCCTGCTCGGAGGCATCAATGCCGTCATTGTCGGCAACTACCTGACCACCTTGGGACGGCCCGCCACGAACGACCTGGCCCTGCTGACCGAACTGAAGATGCCTGTCAAGGCATTGTCAGACACACTTTAGGAGTGCTCCGGACATGATGAACAAGAAGCTCGTCGCCATTGTTTCTGTGGTGCTCGTGATCACGCTTGGCGTCGCCGTCATGGTCAGCCTGGTCTGATCACGCAGACGTGTTCAGACAGGTTCGCCCTGACGAGTACGAACTCGTCGACCAGCTCTGTGTCAGTGCATACCTGACTGCCGGAGTCGTCTCCCCTGGCGACGACTATCTCGAGTTCCTGGCCAACACGGCCGGACGTGCTGGCGATCCAACCGCTGAGGTGTTCGTACTGCTCGATCGCGACACCATCGTCGCGAGCGTCACGATGTGCCCGTTCGGCTCTGACCTCACGAAGGTCTGCCTGCCAGGAGAAATGGAGCCGCGCGT
Organism: Actinomycetota bacterium; assembly: GCA_003452655.1. Lineage (GTDB taxonomy): Bacteria > Actinomycetota > Actinomycetes > S36-B12 > UBA10799 > UBA10799. The sequence continues at coordinate 16,560 of DMNR01000354.1, forward strand.
CATCGCGGTCGCGCCAGACCGAACCCGCGAAGGGCTCGCCGCCCAACTCGTTGCTGGGTCCGAAGCCTGGGCTCGCTCGCATGGCTTTCACACCGTGACAGTTTGTGTGACTGACTTCAACACGGTTGGCCATAACCTCTACCGCAAGTTGGGATTCGTCCGCCAGCCAGATCGAGACTGGCAACCGCCAGAAGGAGTGATCTTGCAGACCTACACCAAACGCGTCGACCACACGGCCGCGCTCTACTGCGGGCGCTGTGGAATGGAGCTGGTCATCGGCGATCACAGCGAGTGCGAAGAAGCACTGCACCTGGAGCCACCCCGCTATTGCGAGGTCTGTAGGCGCCGCATGATCGTTCAGGTGACGCCAACCGGCTGGACTGCTCGCTGCAAGGAGCACGGAGAGATCGTTTCTTGATCGACTGAGTTGATCAAGATAGAAAATGATCGCTCATTCAGCGCATGATCCCGTGGGGAACTGGGCAACACATCATCAATGCAGGAGATGCTGCATCGAACGACCCTCACCCGCCCCCACGGAGGTTTCATGTCACCGGCCGAATACGTCCTCGCAGAGATTGCATCCCAACCAGATTGCTGGCAACGAGCAGCTGAACTCGCCCCCGAAGTTGCAGATATCCTTCCCCAACCTGGAGAGCGCGTAGCTGCGATCGGCTGCGGTACCTCATGGTTCATGGCCGCCGCCTACGCCGTCATGCGTGAGTCCGCTGGGCTCGGCGAGACCGACGCGTTCGCTGCTTCCGAGTTCCCCGCCGGTCGTGACTACGACCGGCTCTTGATCATCACCCGTTCCGGAACCACCACTGAGGTTCTGCGCCTCCTCGAGGACTACAAGGGAAAGATCCCGACGGTTTCGATCATTGCCGACCCCAACACCCCCGCAGTCGAACTATCCGACGATGTCATCGTCCTCGAGTTCGCCGACGAACAATCCGTCGTTCAGACGCGATTTGCAACCACTACGCTCAGCCTGTTGCGCGCTCACCTCGGTCAGGACATTTCCGCGTCCATCGAAGATGCGCGCCGGACCATCGACGAGCCACTGGACCCAGCTGTGGTCGCCAGCAAGCAGTTCACGTTCCTCGGGACGGATTGGACCGTCGGCCTGGCAACTGAAGGCGCGCTCAAGATGCGCGAGGCAGCGCTGGCCTGGACCGAGTCGTACCCCATTCTCGAATACCGCCACGGCCCAAAGAGCATCACCGACTCCAACAGCACGATCTGGTTCCTGTCACCACCGGAAGATGGCCTTGACGAGGAGATCCGCGGCTTCGGAGCACAGGTCGTGATCCCGAATGCTGATCCCCTGGCAGAACTGATCAAGATCCAACGTCTTGGCGTGGCAATCGCACTGAACAACGGTCTGAACCCTGACCAGCCGCGCAACCTCACGCGATCAGTGATCCTTTCCGACGACGAAAGCTGACCGCAATCGTATGAGTGACGTAGTAGTCGCCGTCGATGTTGGTGGGACAGTTATCAAGAGCGCTGTCGTCACCGAAGATGCGCAGGTCTTGGCGCGTCTACGGGTACCAACGAGTGCGGCCTTAGGAACTGAAGTTGTCTACAACAACATCGTGGAATCCATCGAAACCCTGCGTGATCAGCTCGATGAGCAGTCACACGTGGTCGCGGTCGGAGTAGTCGTAACTGGCATCGTTGACGAGAAGTCCGGTTCGGCAATTCACTCGGAGAACGTTGGTTGGAACAACATCGCTTTGCGACCAATGCTCGCAAAACACCTCGGACTGCCGGTCGGGTTTGGGCACGATGTCCGAGCAGGTGCCCTCGCCGAGGGTCGCCTCGGTGCGGCCCGCGGGTACGACGATTACGTGTTCGTGGCGATCGGCACTGGAGTCTCGGCGGGCGTGATCGTCGCGGGGAAGATGGTCACCGGCGGAGGTTATGCCGGTGAGATCGGACACGTGAACTCCGGGCGCGACGTCTTGTGCGCCTGCGGTGGAAACGGTTGTGTCGAGGCCGTCGCATCTGCCTCAGCGGTCGCCCGCCGCTACAGCGAACTCACCGGCGAGGACGTGGACGGCGCGAAGGAAGTCGCCGAACGGGTCCAAGCCGGTGATGCTGACGCGATGGCGGTCTGGGCCGACGCGGTTGACGGACTTGCCACCGCGATCGCCTGGACCGGCGGGGTCATCTCGCCGCAGGCAGTTGTTGTCGGCGGCGGGATGGCGAGTGCTGGCGAACTACTGCTGGCACCGCTTCGCGAACAGCTGGCGATCAAGCTCAACATCCTGCGGGCGCCGGAGCTCGTGCAGGCTCAACTTGGTGATGAAGCGGGGTGTCTCGGGTCAGCACTATTGGCCTGGGAAGCATTTGAGTCAGATAGTGATGGGCGGGAAGACGAGGCATGACCACCTACGCCTGTGCACATGCCGTGACCCCGGAAGGTCTGGTCGACGACGTAGCGATCGAAGTGGATGACGGGATCATCAGCTCTGTCACCCGCGGCCTGCCCGTAGGTCCAGATGTGGTCGATCTCGGCGACGTCACCGTGGTTCCAGGCTTCGTGGATATGCACGTGCATGGCGGCGGGTCATACAGCTTCTCCGAAGGGCCACAGGCTGCCACTAGGGCCGCCGCGTTTCACCTCCAACACGGAACGACCAGCTTGCTCGCCAGTCTCGCGTCCGCTTCTCTTGACGACCTCGCGGAACAGACGGTCCAACTGCGGCCACTCGTGGACGCGGGCGTGCTGGCGGGTCTACACCTGGAGGGTCCATTCCTCAACGAATGCCGCCGGGGTGCTCACAATCCGGTGCTACTCATGGACCCAGACGTCGATTGGCTCCTTTCAGTACTTGGAAACGGGGTCAAGATGGTCACCCTGGCACCTGAACTCGAAGGCGGACTCGATTCGATCCGCGCTATCACCGCTGCTGGCGTTGTGGCCGCTCTCGGACATTCAGATGCGACGTATGAACAGGCAGTTGAAGCTATCGAGGCAGGCGTGCGGGTTGGGACCCACTTGTTCAACGGAATGCGTCCACCGCACCACCGCGAACCTGGCGCAGTGCTTGCGTTAATGCGGGATCCACGTGTCACGGTCGAACTGATTAGTGACGGGGTACATCTGCACCGCGCGTTGCTGGCAAGCGTCCTACTCGCGGCCGGGCCGAGCCGGGTGGCTTTGATTACCGATGCGATCTCAGCAACGGGCATGCCCGATGGCCTGCACGAACTCGCCGGCTCCCAGGTTCGTGTGACCGATGGAGTCGCGGAGCTTGCCGACGGTTCCTCGTTGGCTGGCAGCACTCTGACGATGGATGACGCGCTGCGGAACACCGTCAACGCAGACGTCCCATTCGTTGACGCTGTGGTGGCGGCCAGCACGACACCCGCCCGAACCTTGGGCCTTCACGACCGCGGGTCAATCGCAGCCGGACTTCGCGCCGACCTCGTCGCACTTGACCCCGAATTCCGGGTCCGCGCTGTCATGCAAGCAGGCACCCTCGTCACCAATCCCTCAGAAGCGCAGGTGAACTCATGATCTTGACTGTGACTCCCAACATCGCCTTAGACATCACCTACACGATCGACAAGTTCGAGTTGCACTCGAGCATGAGGGTTGACGACGTTGCCGACCGCGCTGGCGGCAAGGGCATCAACGTCAGCCGGGTGTTGGCAAGTCTTGGTTACGAGTCGCTGATCCTCGGCTTCACCGGTGGCAATGTTGGATCGGCTATTGAGGCGGACCTGATTGCCTCGGCACTGCCATATGAACTCGTGCCCATCGAAGGTCAGACGCGACGATCCGTCGGAATTGTCGACCGGTCAACTGGCGATGCGACGGTCCTCAACGAAGCCGGCCCACACGTCAGCGGTGACGAATGGAATCGCCTGATCGAGACCGTCAAGCGCCAACTGCCGAAGGCATCGACGCTGGTCGTGTCAGGGAGTCTGCCCCCTGGGGTCGGACAGTCCGGCGTGGCTGAACTTGCGCAGCTCGCGGTTTCGGCGTCCGTACCCGTGATCGTCGATACCAGCGGACCCTCGCTCCTTGACGCGGTCGCGGTGGGTCCGGACGTCGTCAAGCCCAATGCGCACGAGATCACAGCTGCCACGGGAATCGCCGACCCACTCGAAGGAGCTGCAGCGTTGCTGGAGCGCGGTGCGAAGGCAGTTGTTGTCTCGCTGGGGGCCGACGGAATGTGTGTCGTCACGGCTGACCAGACGCTACGCGCGAAGCCCACTCGAACGATTAGCGGAAACCCGACCGGCGCGGGCGATGCCGGGGTCGCCGCTCTCGCAGCGGGACTGTCTTTGGCCAGCCCTTGGGAGGATCGCCTGCGGCGAGCCGTGGCAGTTTCCGCAGCCGCAGTTGCCCACCCGCTGGCAGGAAGCTTCGACCCCGATGTCTATGAATCAATGCTCACCGACGTACTAGTGGAGGACCTTTCGTGACTCTCGAATCAACGCACAAGATCGTCAATGCCGCAGCACAGGCAGGACGTGGCGCAGGGGCTTTCAACGTTATCCAGATTGAACTGGCAGAGGCACTCACGGCTGGCGCCGCAGACGCCCACGCACCGGTCATCCTGCAGATCTCCGAGAATGCCGTTAAGTACCACGGAAGCCTTGAGCCGATCGCTCTGGCAACGTTGGCAATTGCCAGGGCATCGGAGTTCCCCGTTGCGGTGCATCTCGACCATGCGGAGTCGGTCGATTTGATCCACGAAGCTGTCGATCTAGGTTTCACCTCCGTGATGTTCGACGGCTCAACACTGGACTACGACGCGAACGTGGCATTGACTGCAGAACTCGCCGCGTACTGCCACGAACGTGGTGTTGGCATTGAGGCTGAGCTTGGTGAAGTTGGCGGCAAGGACGGTGTTCACGCACCGGGCGTTCGCACTGACCCCGCAGAGGCGGCGGAATTCGTGGCCGCCACGGGCGTTGATGCACTGGCAGTTGCAGTCGGGAGTTCACACGCGATGACATCGCGTGACGCCAAACTCGACCTGGAACTGATCGCTGCAATTCGCCAGGCGGTGCCGGTCCCATTGGTGCTGCACGGTTCATCTGGGGTTGCCGATGAGAACCTCACGAAGGCAGTCGAAGCAGGCATGACCAAGGTGAACATCTCCACCCACCTCAACCA
>DMNR01000354.1:21794-34517 GCA_003452655.1 Actinomycetota bacterium
CGCCTGCTTGGAGTGCTGCTAGCGGCCAACTAAGCCAAGTCGCGGTGCTCGCCCGGGAGCGAGTTCCGAACTAGGAGATAACCGCGATGACGTCGTCTTCGTTGATCGTGTCGCCCTCGGCAACCTTGACCTCGCTGACGGTTCCATCTTCTTCAGCTATGACGGGAATTTCCATCTTCATGGATTCCAAGATCACCAGGGTGTCCCCGTCCGAAACGGTGTCGCCCGGGGCGACCAGGACCTTCCAGACGTTAGCGGTCATTTCTGCACGAACTTCAGCCACTGTGTTCCCTTCGCGACGAGCCTGCCAACTGCGGTTGATGCGCCACGCTACTCGACCGGTGTCAGCCGCGCATGCGGGAGATCAACCCCGTGTCGTAATCGCCTCGAACAAACTCGTCATTGGCCAACAACTCAGTGAAGAACGGCAAGTTGTTCTTCGGACCCACGATGGTGAATCCCTCAACTGCTGCGCGCGCCATAGCAAGCGCCTCTTGACGATTGGAACCGTGGACAATCAACTTTGCCAGCAACGGGTCATAGAACGGCGTCACCGTGTTCCCCGACTCGTAGCCCGCGTCGACTCGCACGCCGTCACCGGTCGGCTCCACCCATTCGGTGATCGCACCGGGCCCTGGGAGGAAGCGCTTGGGGTCTTCTGCGTAGATCCGGAGTTCGATGGCGTGACCGCTCGCAGTGGGCACGTTCGCGGCGTCAAAGCTCGGAGCTTCACCCGCGGCGATCCGGAGCTGTTCGGCGACCAGGTCGAGTCCGGTCACTGCTTCCGTGACCGGATGTTCAACCTGCAGGCGCGTGTTCATTTCAAGGAACCAGGCATCACCGGTCGCGGTGTCGAACAACATCTCTACCGTTCCCGCGTTGCGGTAGCCGACGGCTTCCCCAGCTTTGACTGCGGCATCCATAATTGCCGCTCGAATCTCTGGCGTCACGGCCGGTGACGGTGACTCTTCCGCGACCTTCTGGTGACGCCGTTGAACCGAGCAATCACGCTCACCGAGTGCAACGACGGTGCCGTCGGCGAGGCCGAGAATCTGGACCTCGATGTGGCGCGCACTTGGTACGTACTTCTCGAGCAAGATCGCCGGATCCGAGAAGAACCGTTCCGCACGCGTCCGCGCGGTTTCGTAGGCGGCGGTCAACTCCTCATCGTTGAAGGCGGCCGACATGCCAATCCCACCGCCGCCGGCGGCGGCCTTGACCATCACTGGATAGCCGATCTCGTGGGCTGCAGCAAGGGCAGCCTGCGCATCCGGGACGGGGTCGGGTGTTCCGGGAGCGACTGGCACTCCTGCGGCGGCCATCCGATTGCGCGCGGCAATCTTGTCGCCCATCGACCGCATGGCGTCAGGAGACGGTCCGACCCACGTGAGGCCTGCAGCGGTGACCGCCTCGGCGAAGTCGGCGTTCTCGGACAGGAACCCGTAGCCCGGATGGACGGCCTGAGCGCCAGTCTGTTTGGCGGCTGCCAGAACTGCGTCGACGTCGAGGTACGACTGCGCAGGTGCGGCTGGGCCCAGCAATACCGCCTCGTCCGCCTCGCGGACAAACGGAAGGTCCGCATCGGCCTCGGAATAGACCGCAATTGTGCGGATCCCCATCCCATTGGCGGTAGCGATGATTCGGCGAGCGATCTCGCCCCGGTTCGCGACAAGCAAGGATTCAAACACGAGTCAAGAGACTAGCCCGCGACACAACTTCGCCCAATACACACCTCCAAACCGGCTGAAGGCTCTACTCTGAGCGGCGTGGACGAGCACAAGGACAGTCGGGACCACCTGCGGCTTGCTTCAAGCCGACCGCTGCTGCTGATTGATGGCAGCGGGTACTCCGATCCTGCCGAGGAGCCGCTGGCATTCGGCACACCTCGTCCCGCTCTCACTTCTATCGCCGTCAAGCTCGACGGTGACCGGGTTGAGGCCACTGCAACCCTCGCCCTCAATGGCAGAGTCCTGACCGGCCAAAGCATCGGTGATGCAGCAGACCGAACATCGATCATTGCCTCTGCAACTCTGGGAGCCGTCTCGGGTCTGCTCGACTCAGAAGCCGTGCTGGAGACTGCCGAGGTGATCGAAATCGGTGGGCGCGATGTTTCGCTGACAATCCTGCGTCTCGACTCCGAGGATCCAGCCGAAATCTTGGTTGGCAGCGCGATCATCCGCGGCGACGTCGAGGACGCAACCGCCCGATCGGTCCTGTCAGCACTGAACCGGCGCCTGTCTCGTTAGCCGCTCTGTGCGACGATAGGTACCTATTGCGGAAGAACTTCACGACACCTCACCGGTAAGGAGAATCCATGAGCAAGCGAGGACGCAAGCGTCGCGCCCGTAAGAAGAATGGCGCGAACCACGGCAACCGCCCAAACGCCTAGCCATACCTGCTGGCGGTGACGCTGCGCTGCGACGTCGGCCAAAGACCTGCCAGATCGAAGAAACCCCCCGCTATTGCGAGGGGTTTTTCTCGTTTTGTTCCTGCTCAAGTCTGGCGCCGCCGCAGGCTTCGATCTTGAAGGAAGCGATCATCGATATGACTCTGCTCCGCAGATCTTGCGGGGCGTGTTCGCAGCCGCATGCCCGGTGCACAGCGTCCTTGATCTTGCGTTCGTTGCGGAACTGCTCCTCACATGGTGGGCACTGTTCGATGTGATCCTTGATCTTCGCGCAATCACCCGCGCTTAGTTCACCGTCGAGGTAATCCCACAAGTGATTCTTGGCGTCGGTGCATGGACCCTCGGTACAAGGCCCGGCGCCGGTCGGAAGCTTTGCTGCGTCGTCATTCATGACGTCGCCTCCGCAGCGTCGGCCGCGGGAACGAAACCTCGTTCGCGGGCATATTCGGTTAGTTGGTCGCGAAGGAGTCGGCGCCCACGGTGCAAGCGGGACATGACCGTCCCCACGGGTGTTCCCATGATGTCGGCGATCTCCTTGTATGCGAAGCCCTCAACGTCGGCGTAGTACACCGCTAGCCGGAAGTCCTCGGGGATGCTTGCCATGGCCGCCTTGATGTCGCCGTCGGGCAACTGGTCGAGCGCTTCCGCCTCGGCGGAACGCAAGCCTGTCGAGGAATGCGACTCGGCTTGCGCCATTTGCCAGTCCTCGACATCGTCCGCCGACGATTGCAGTGGCTCACGCTGCTTCTTGCGGTAGCCGTTGATGTAGTTGTTCGTCTGAATCCGGTACATCCAGGCTTTGAGGTTCGTTCCTGGCTTGTACTGGTGGAATGCCTTGTACGCCCTCTCGACGGTCTCCTGCACTAGATCAGAGGCATCGTCAGGATTGCGCGTAAGTCGCAGGGCGGCGGCGTAGAGGCCGTCGAGAAGGGGCAATGCCTCCCGCTCGAAGCGCTCCAGGCGCTCTTCCGGGGTCTCCGACTCGACGTCGACAACCACTATCTCTTCAGGATCCATTGCAAGCGAGGGTAGCGCCGAAACGGATCCGATGGATCCGGGGGCGAACTCGGTAGTCACCAGCATGTCGGGTTTAACACCCGATCAGCCGATCTGATTCCCACTGGACCGCCGCAACCAATTCCCGCAGCGCACTTTCCTGAGTTGACGCTGCCGCCGCGGCAACCTTAAACCCATGATCGGCATCGGCAATCGAGGTGACCCGGATCTGGGGGTAGTTGGCCACCGCTCGGGTGACTTCGCTCGCCGTGCCGAAGACGTCGCGGCCACCCTGGATCGCCGCGATTGGCAGATCGACACTGGTCAATTCGTCAATCCGCGACGCCTGGAGCTTCCCTGGTGGGTGCAGCGGGAATGCGAGCGCGATCACGGCGCTGGCACCGACTTCTTGCGCAGTCCGGCACGAAACGCGAGCACCCGCTGACCTCCCGCCCACGACCAGTGGCAGCCCATCGCGGACCTTGATCGCCGCAATCAGCGCAAGCCATCCGGCATCCAAGCGCGCAGGTGCGGGCGCGATCTTCTTGCCCGCCACTGCCCACGGTTGTTCAACCAAGACGACGTCGATCCCGGTCGCGGGGACCGCGTGCGCAATCGCCTGCAAGTCGCGCGCGTGAACACCTCCGCCAGCCCCGTGGCCGAGCGCGAGGACGGCCCGGGGCCGTCCGGTCGCCGGATACCGATGAAGGCGGCCCACCCCAAGAGCCGAGTCAACCTCGGTGCAGCTTGCGGCCGCTGCGCGGTCATCCGTTCGACGAGGCATCCGAATCAAGCAGCAGGCAGCGGATCGATGAGGTGTGGGTTGTTGTTACTCACTCGGTTCACCTCGGTCGACACCGGGTACGCGTCGAGGAGCCCGGGTGCGGCCGGTACCAAGATCTCCGGCGACGGGTTTGGATTCTCGGCATCGAGCCACTCCTGCATGTTCTCTGGGGCAACGAGCAATGGCATCCGGTCATGGATGCGGCCAAGGTCGTCTATCGCGTCGGTGGTCAGGATTGTGCATGTCCAACGAAAGGCCAGCGGGTCATCGTCGTCCGCGACTGTGGGGTCACGCCAGATCTCGTACAACCCGGCCATAGACATCAGTGATCCGTCGCGCGGGTGGATGTAGTACGGCTGCTTTGCGGGCTTGGCCGGACTATCCGGTCCAACCTCTGGGGCGTACCACTCGTAGTAGCCATCGGCAGGAATCAACGCCCGTCGCTTCTTCCATGCCGCTCGAAACGACGGTTTGGAAGACGCGGACTCAAGGCGAGCATTGATCATCCGACTGCCGATTTTGGGATCTTTCGCCCATGACGGAATGAGACCCCAGCGAACGATCTTGAGCTCGCGCTCGTCATGGCGATCCATCACGGCGTAGACCTTCTTGGTCGGCGCCACGTTGAAGTCCGGCGCGAGGGCCTCGCCATCGATAGGCCTGGCCTCGAATTGGCGCTCAATCTTCGATCGGTCCGCGACCGCTACGTATCGTCCGCACATCCTCCAAGTGTGCCGCGCGGGTCAAGCCCTTTGGCCACGAACCCGTCGCCTTCCAGCCGCCGTGCGCTGCCCAGCCGGGCAGTCATCGCGAATTTCGGTACGCTGAGGGTCAATGAGCAAACAGATGTGGTCGGCGCCGTGCATCGATCAGCCGATTCACGGAACAGTTGTGGTTCCGGGCTCGAAGTCGATCTCGAATCGCGCGCTGGTGTTGGCCGCCATCTCACGTGAGCCGTGCACGATCTCGAACCTGTTGGTCGCGCGGGACTCGGCGCTGATGATCGACGCACTGGGTGCCCTTGGAATCGGTATCGATCAACTGGACAGAAACTCCGTTCGGGTCACGCCACACAACCTGCGCGGTCCGACCCACATCGACTGTGGTCTGGCCGGGACTTTGATGCGCTTCCTGCCCCCGCTCGCAGCCACCGCCGACGGCGACATCGAATTCGACGGTGACGAGGGCGCTCGTCGCCGGCCCATGGCGACAACGATCGAGTCGCTGCGGGCACTTGGCGTTGCGGTGAGCGATGCGGGGAGCGCCTCGCTGCCCTTCACAGTGCACGGCGACGGCGTCGTTCCAGGCGGCAGCGTTGAACTCGATGCCTCGGCCTCAAGCCAGTTCGTCAGCGGCCTACTGCTCAGCGCACCCCGATTCGAGAACGGGATCACCGTCCGGCATCGAGGGGAATCGGTCCCGTCACTACCTCACATCGAGATGACGGTTGCGATGCTGCAGGAAGCCGGCGCAGAGGTCCGCAGCGATGTCGAAGATCCGACGAACGCTCGGTGGACTGTCAGACCCGGCGTCATCAACCTCGGCGATTTCGTCGTTGAACCAGACCTATCGAATGCCGCGGCATTCCTGGGCGCAGCGATGGTGACCGCGGGCAGCGTGACTGTCCCCACTTGGCCAACAAAGACCACCCAAGCCGGGGACCAGATTCGCGATGTCTTCGCTGAGATGGGCGGAAGTTGTGTCCTCGACGATGCCGGCCTCACAGTGACCGGGCCAGAGCGGATGGTCGGCATCGACATTGATTTGCGCGATATCGGCGAGCTAACGCCGACGATCGCAGCTGTTGCCGTGTTCGCACAGACTCCCAGCAAGCTGCGCGGCGTAGCTCACCTGCGCGGCCATGAAACTAACCGGTTGGCGGCCCTTGTGACCGAGATCAACCGGCTCGGAGGTCAGGCCGAGGAATTGGCTGACGGTCTAACCATCACACCGCGGCGGTTGACTGGTGCCAGCATCGCGACCTACCACGACCATCGGATGGCGACCTTCGGCGCGATTGTCGGACTACGGGTGCCCGGGACAACCGTGGAGAACATCGGAACTACGGCAAAGACCATGCCGGAGTTCGCACAGATGTGGACCGCACTTGTCCGCGGGGATGGCGCAGCGTGAGCGGTCGCGAGCTCGATGAGGACGACGTGCGCGTCAAGCGGGGGCGGCGCACCCGACCGCGCAGCAAGCAACGACCTGCGCACGACGATGCAGTTGATGCGTTCGTGGTCACGATTGACCGAGGCAGAATCACTTGCGCATTGTCGGCTAGTCCCACCGTCGAGGTGGTTGCCGTCAAGGCCCGTGAATTGGGGCGCAAGGCAGTCAGCGTGGGAGACAACGTGGGGTTGGTGGGTGACCTGTCCGGGCGTCCGGACACCTTGGCGCGACTGGTACGCATCGATCCCCGCAAGACCGAGTTGCGGCGCACCGCAGACGACTCGGACCCCTACGAACGAATCATCGTCGCGAATGTCGATCAAATGGGAATCGTGGTTGCTGTTGCCGACCCTCCCCCACGAATCGGCTTGATCGACCGCTGCCTAGTTGCCGCGTACGACGCTCGCGTTGATCCGCTGCTCGTGCTGACGAAAGTTGATCTCGGCGACCCGGCCGATCTCCTCGCCGCGTACCGCGACCTCGACATCGCAGCGGTGGCGGTGACTCGCGGCGGGAGCCTGGCTGAGCTCAGTGACTGCCTGCGAGATCGCGTCTCGGTGTTCGTCGGTCATTCCGGTGTTGGCAAGTCCACCTTGGTCAATGCCCTCATTCCTGATGCGAAGCGAGCGACCGGCGGGGTCAACGAGTCGACTGGTCGAGGCAGACACACCTCCACCTCGGCTCAAGCACTCGCGCTGCCCTTTGGTGGCTGGCTGATCGATACCCCGGGGGTGCGCTCTTTCGGGCTGGCCCACGTTGAGCGGCAACGGGTTATTGACGCCTTCGATGACCTAGCCGAAGGTACCGCGAACTGTCCACGGTCATGCAGCCACGACGAGGTTGACTGCGGGCTGGACCTGTGGTGCGAACAAGGTCACGCAAGCGCCGCGCGACTCGAGTCGCTGCGTCGCATCCTTCGCGCCATCGATGACGCCCACTAGCGCCTCATCGCCCACCCACTCGGTACCACCTCATCCTCACCAAAGGTTGAGTGTGAGGTTGTTGGCGAANNATCAGTCTGGGACGCTTCCTCGCCAGCGACCTGATCGTCGAGACGAAGCCTGACCTCAGTCCAGTCACCGAAGCTGATCGAGCCGTTGAGCAGGCACTGCGGGAGGCGATCTCGCAGCGGTTCCCGACTGACGTGGTGGCTGGCGAGGAGTTCGGCGGATTCTCTGACGGACAGATTCCAGAGGGTCGCGTGTGGATCATCGACCCGATCGACGGAACCAAGAACTACGTGCGAGGAGTGCCGGTCTGGGCAACCTTGATCGGCTTGGTGATTGACGGGCAGCCAACTCTGGGCCTCGCCAGTGCCCCTGCCCTCGGCCGACGCTGGTGGGCTGCAACAGGTGGCGAAGCTTGGACTCAGACGCGCCTGAATGGTGTTGATGGCAAGCCTCGCCAGCTTCGGGTGAGTGCGGTGTCCTCGCTGGCCGATGCGTCGTTCTCGTACTCAGATCGCATCGGTTGGGAGGATCGCACGGCCAACGGATTCGACGATCTCGTGTCGAGCACTTGGCGCACCCGTGGTTACGGGGACTTCTACTCTCACCTACTCGTGGCGGAAGGTGCCGTCGACATCGCTGCCGAACCGGAACTCAATCCGTGGGACGTGGCGGCGTTGATCCCAATCATCACACAAGCTGGCGGGAGGATCACCGGCTACGACGGATCCCCAGCCCTGACAGCCGGGGGCGCATTCACGACCAACGGCCATCTTCACGAAGCCACCGCGAAACTCCTTCGCTCCTAGCTATTGAGGCGATAACACCGGCTCGGTTTCATCTTGTGGATCTAGCGGTGCCGCCGGATCGTCTGCCGGTTTCGTCTGGTGCCAGAACTTCGCAACGCCGTAGCAGACTGAGACGACCGGTACCGCGATGACCGCTCCAAATAGACCGGCCAGGATCGTGCCAGCGGCAACTGACAAGGCCACGGCAAGCGGATGGATGTTGACGGCTTTGCTCATGACCAATGGCTGCAACACATGGCCCTCAAGTTGACCGAGCAGCGCGATGCCAAGCAGCACGATTAGCGCGATAATCGGGCCCTTGGCCGCCAACGCCACGATGACCGCAATGAACATCGCGACCGGCGCACCAATCAGCGGGATGAATGTCCCGAAGAATACGATCAGCGAGAGCGGCAAGGCCAGCGGTACCCCGAGCACCAGTAGCAGAACACAAACGAAAATCGCATTGCAGGCGGCAACGATGATGATGCCGCGGGTGTAGCCAGCGAAACTGCGCCAGGCAACGTGTCCGGCTCCGTCAACGCGGGCACGGGTGGGCTGCGGCAGAGCCCCGAGCGCCCAGTGCCAGATTCCGCTGCCGCCACCCAGGAAGCACACCGCACTGAAGATCGCCAGCGCTATGACCGCGACGATCTCCAGCACTCGCCCCGCACTTCCGACTGCCCCGGCAGCCAGATTGCCTCGGTTGTCCAGAACCCACTGGCGAGCATTGTCGAACCAGACACTGAAATCGCCGGATTGAATGTTGAACGGCGGGCCCTCAAGCCAGCGTTGAATATCACCGACTCCGTCGCCGAACTGTGCGGCCAATGACTCCCACTGTCCGCTCACCGAGGTCGCGATGAAAGCGACAATCGCAGCCAGCACGGCGAGCAACGTGATGATGCCGAGCGTGACGGCGAGCCCTTGGGGCATAACCTTCCGGAATGCCTTGACGACAGGGCCAAGGATCGCGGCGATGATGAGGCCGACGAATAGCGATACGACCACCAATTCCAGTTGCCCTAACACGCTGAGAACAACAAACGCGAGCGCACCAACGGCCAAAATTCGCCACGCGTAGGCCGCCGCTTGGGCCAATCCGCGCGGAACAAGGGGGGAATTCGGGTCGGCGTTGCTCACTTCACGGATCTTGCCACCGAATCGAGCGAAATTCCTTGACTCAGCGGGGTTCATGCCCCCAGAGTTTGTATCCACATGGGAAACACGGTCACGACACCCGATTCGGGTCTGGAGAATCACTCCGGACTCGAGTCCAAGGATGCCCTGCGGGTCGTTGAGACGGTGGATGAGACTACAATTCAAGATCGAATACGGCTTGAGCCGTGTACTGCCCAGAAACCGGAGCTCATCATGTTCTCTGATGCAGAACCGCTGGGCAATCGAATCGCCGCCACACCGGACCCATGGGCCGACCTGAGGTTTCAGGCGAACCTCGTCATGGCACTGCCAGATGCAGCGATTGCAACTGATGCCGATTACAACGTTCGACTCACGAATCCCGCCGCAGAAGAGCTGTATGACTTCGTCGCCGCCGATGTAGTCGGCACGCCAGTGATGAATCTGATCCGACTTAGCGAAGACCCTGCCGAGGATCGGAAACTGAAGAAGGCCAACGAGAAGGTCCTTCTCTCAAACGGCTTCTGGTCTGGGCGAGTCCGGCACTTGGCAGCTAACGGTGAGCATGTCGACATCGATGCGTCGGCGACGGTCCTTCGCGACGAAACCGAGGCAATGCGAGGGGTACTGTTCCTCTCCCGCGATGTCACGCCGCTGCGCCGAGCTGAGCGTGCCGCCCAAGAACGAACTGAATTCGCGGATGCGGTTCTCGAATCCTTGCCCGGCCGCACGTGCGTCATCGACGCCCACGGCACTGTCGTCGCCGTCAACCACCGGTACCGCAATGAAGGTCCCGCCGGTGCAGGCGAGGCAACGGGACCAGCGCTAGGAGATGACTACCTCGCTTGGCTCGTCGACACGATGGATGAAGATGCCGGGAAGGACTTCGGGGAGCTCCTTTCCGGAGAATGTCCGGACTACCGAACCGAATTCGCAACGGTCAGGCGGCGCAAGCGTTACTGGACCGAACTATTCGCGGTTCCGCTGTCGACCGGAGAAACCGGAGCCGTCGTCACGCATGTCGACATCACCGCGCGCAAGCAGGCCGAATCGGCGCTGACTCGCCGCGCCACGCATGATCCATTGACTGGGCTACCCAACCGCGTCCTACTCGCCGACCGGCTTGCTCACGCCCTCTCCAGAGCTGCTCGAACCAAGACCCAGGTTGGCTTGCTGTTCTGCGACCTCGACGGATTCCGCAATGTGAACAACACCTTCGGCCACCTCGCGGGAGATCGCTTGCTGGTGACGATCGCCAAGCGGCTGCGCGCCGTCTGCCGTTCGTCGGACACTGTTGCGCGGGTCAGCGGCGATGAATTCGTCATCATCCTGGAGGACGTAGAAGGTCGTGGCGAAGTTGAGGAAGTCGCTCGCCGGATCATCGAAGCCTTAACCGAACCGGTGGTCCTTGAGCAAGGGAACGCGAAGACGGGAACAAGCATTGGTTTGGTGATCTCCTCGGGAGTGCCGCGCGCCGGAATCCGTACGGTCGAGAACCTCATCAGGGACGCTGACTCCGCCATGTACGCAGCGAAGGAAGCTGGCCGCGCTCGATACGCCTGGTTCTCCCCCGAAATGCGCGAACGTCCTCGTGAGCGTCCGACGTTCGTTCAGGCAATCAACCGCCTACTGAATCGCTAACGGCGACTGACTCTCACCGCAAGACCCTCCGGCGGTCTTAGTGTCACAGATGCCAGCGGAGTGATCGCTCCAGCATCGGTGAGTTCAAAGCGGAATTCTCGCGCCAGGACCGACAGCACAATGACGGCTTCGGTCAGGGCAAAATCGCGGCCCACACAGATTCGTGGCCCGAGTCCGAACGGCAGATAACCAGCTTGCCCGCGAGCATCAACCCCCACGAACCTGTGCGGCCTGAAGGCATCAGGCTGCGACCAAACGTCCGCGTGCCGTTGCACGATCCACGGGCTCATGATCACTAACGCAGCTGCGGGCAAACAGTAGTCGGCGAGCTGTGTCTCTTGGGTCAACTTGCGCGTGATCACCCAGGCCGGTGGGTAGAGCCGAAGTGTTTCGTCGACGACTGCCCGCGACAGGATCAGTCCGGAAACATCCGAGAGGCCGGGCCTGCCATCGGCAAGACTTTGCTGTGCCTCTGCTGCAAGCTCGTCAGCCACATCGGGGTGTTTCGCCAATTGGTACCACGCCCAGGTCAGCGCACTCGCCACTGTCTCGTGGCCAGCCACTAGGAACGTCACTAGTTCATCTCGTACGGCGCTTCGGTCAACGCTTCCGTTCTCGCGGCGCAGACCAGCGATCAACAAGTCGACGAGATCACCTTGCACTGCCTGCCCACGAGCCCGCTCATCCAACACCGCGTCGACCGCCGCATCCAACGCGGCGGTGGCGGACTTCAGTCGGCGGTTACCTGGCGTGGGAAGCCACAATGGGGGCGCAAGCGGGTTCCTGGCGCGTGCCACCACAGCATCCAACGCGACGATGGTCGACTTCGTGAGTCCAGCGGCGTTGGCCTGCCAGTCAGAACCAAATAGCGCGCTTGCGACCACCTGCAGAGATACCTCCATCATCACCTCGTCTAGGTCAATGACCTCAGGTCCGGCGTTCCGCCAGCGAGTCAGCCATGGGCCCAAGGCTTCGAAGGTGTGGTCAACCACTCCCGCCAGTTCCCCATGGTGGAATGCGGGCTGGACGACTCGTCGATGCTCACGCCAAGGCGGGTCATCCGCCGTCAGTAGCCCATTGCCGGTGACAGTCGCAAGGTTGTCGTATTGCAGAGTCCGCTTACTCTGAGTCTTTGCCCCTGAGACCAGGATCGACCGAACATCTGACGGGCCACTGATCAAATAAGTGGCTGGCCGTGGAATCGGAAACTGAACGACGTCGCCGTGACGCCGCCACGTCGTAGCGAGGAATTCAAGCGGGTTCCGGCGAATCGGGCGAATTGCGGACAGCATTTCCCCGCCTCGGGGGCCGGGCGCAGTGATCGGAGCGCGCCACGAAGATTCCCCCGACGTTCCCACGGGCACCAGCCTAAGCGCCGTCGGGTGCACGCGTACCACGCGCCGCGCATCATCCCCGCCGCGCGGGGAGAATCACGCACGTGGCTGGCTTCGCTCATCGCGTGACTCTGAACGCGGTCGAGGCCGACCTTTCGGCAGTTCGATGGCTGTCTGCGATTCGGCGTGGTCTGGTTGTGGTCGCTGTTCTGGCGGTCGGCAGTGTAGTGATCAACCCACAGTCGGCAATCAATGCGGCAACTGCCGCCTTGCTCATTGGCTTACTCGACAAGGGACGGTCACCGAGATCGACGTGGCGAACCATGGCGGCAGGCACCGCGATGTTGTGTGTGGTCACCGCGCTGATCGGCTTTGCCTCGTCGACTGCCACCACTCTTGGCTTGCTGGTCGTCCTGGCACTGTGTTCCGGGATCAGCATCGGCGTGGAACAACGTGCCCCTCAGATCTTTCTCTTCGGGGCAATCCTGGCGGCCGGCCAACTCACTAACCCGCT
>DMNR01000354.1:34771-34987 GCA_003452655.1 Actinomycetota bacterium
CGGATTGCCGCCGACCAGATGGCGGTGGCAGACGCCCTCATTCGCAAGGGAGACCTCGCGACCGACCATCGCGCTCGCTACACGATTCTGCTGGCGGACGTCGACTCAATTCGAATCGAGGCCCGCGCACATTTCGCACGCACAAACCTCGGCCTGTACACCCCGGCCGACGCTGGGACGCTTGGAATCTTCGAGCTGGCGGGCGAGGTCTTGGAT
>DMNR01000241.1:0-5691 GCA_003452655.1 Actinomycetota bacterium
CCGAAGCGGCCCGAGATGTAGTCCTCAGTGGACTTCTCATGTGGGCTCGAGAACATCCGCTCAGTCGGACCGACCTCAACGAGTCGGCCGGGCTTGCCTGGACCTGCCAGGTTGAAGAACGCCGTTGTCTCACTGATCCGTGCCGCTTGCTGCATGTTGTGGGTGACGATCACAATCGTGAACTTCTGCCGCAATTGACTAATCAACTCTTCAATCGCGAGAGTGGAGATTGGGTCGAGCGCTGAACACGGTTCGTCCATGAGGACAACTTGCGGTTCCACTGCGATTGCGCGTGCAATGCAGAGTCGCTGCTGCTGTCCGCCGGAAAGGCCCGCTCCCGGACGATCAAGGCGGTCTTTCACCTCTTCCCAAAGGTTCGCGCCCCGCAACGATTTCTCCACAATGATGTCGGTGTCAGCCTTCTTTATCTTTCGGCCTTTCTCCAACTTCAGGCCTGCGATCACGTTTCCGTAAATCGACATCGTGGGGAATGGGTTGGGCCGCTGGAACACCATCCCGATCACGCGGCGAACGTTGACTGGGTCAATGTCGGGCCCGTAGATGTCTTCACCGTCGAGGAGGACCTTGCCTTCGACTCTCGCTCCGTCAAGAACCTCGTGCATGCGGTTAAGCGAGCGCAAGACTGTCGACTTCCCACATCCCGACGGCCCAATCAGTGCAGTCACCGAACGTGGCTCAACGGACAGGTTGACATCCTCGACTGCCTTGAACGTCCCGTAGTAGACGCTCATGTCAGAGATGTCGATTCTTTTAGCCATGTGCCTTTCCCGTCGGTTTTAGTAAGTCTCAGTGTGCAGCAGTGCTGCGACTATCTGGTCTTTGGGGCGAATATCCTCGCCACGATTCGTGCCCCGATGTAAAGCACGGCGACGAAGAGGATGAGGACGAGTGCCCCACCCCAGGCCCTGCTCACAGAGGGGTCGGTGCCGCTGGAAATCTGATCCCAGATGAATGTCGGCAGTGCGGCCTGCGGCCCTGAGAAAAGATTCCAGTTCAGGCTTTGAGTCAAGAACGTCGTCAACAGCAGCGGCGCAGTCTCCCCGGCAACCCGAGCAACAGCAAGCATTACCCCGGTGATGATGCCGGACATCGCCGTCGGCAGGACGATGCTGGTGATCGTCCGCCACTTCGGAACCCCCAGCGCGTATGAGGCCTCGCGAAGGTCCTTGGGGACCAGCTTCAGCATCTCTTCAGACGTCCTCACCACGACTGGCAACATCAAGATCACGAGCGCCAACGAGGCAGCGAACCCCGAACGTTCGAGGCCGAAGGTCAGAATCAAACCGGTGAAGATGAAGAGTCCGGCGACAATCGAAGGGACACCTGTCATCACATCAACGAAGAACGAAATTGTGGAGGCAAGTTTCCCTTTGCCGTACTCCACCAAAAAGATCGCAACCATGACACCAATGGGCACGGCGATGATCGTTGCCATCAGTACCTGCTCGATCGTGCCGATGAGCGCGTGCAGAATCCCACCGCCCGTTCCACGCGAGCTGACGTTACGCATCGTGTCGGTAAAGAACTCCGGCCGGAGCACTTCAAGACCTTTTTGAATGACCGAGAACAGGATCGCCACCAACGGAACGATCGCAACCACAAATGCGGTGTAGATCAAGGTCGTGGCGAATCGATCTGTAGCGTGGCGTCGGCCCTCGACTCGGAAACTCCATGCCGCCTGGCCGAAGAGGAACAACAACCCCGCCAGAACCGCCCCTTGAGCAATGCCGCCGAGCAGGCCAACTGCAGTCAACAACAGCGAGAGTGCGATTGCACCGCCAGCGACGGCCCACGGCGCCCACTTCGGGAGTCGGCGTCCTGCAAGGAGATCTCTGAGCTCTTCGGTGGTGATCCGATTCTCGCTGGCGAGCGGGCTCATGAGTTGGCTCCGGAATACTCCTTGCGGCGCGCCACGATCAGTCGAGCGATCATGTTCACGACGAGTGTGATGATGAACAGCACCAGTCCCGATGCAATCAATGCCGAGAGCCCGTTGGGCCCTGCCTCATTCCACTTCAGTGCGATGTTCGCGGCAAAAGTGTTTCCGCCGGGTTCGGTTATCTGCCAGTTGATCTCAAAGACGGCCGAGAGAATCAAGGCGACGGCGATTGTCTCGCCGAGCGCTCGACCGAGTCCAAGCATCGCTGCCGAGACCATCCCCGGTTTACCGAACGGGAAGACGACCATCCTGACCATCTCCCAGCGAGTTGCCCCGAGGGCTAGCGAGGCCTCAATGTGGCCCTGCGGAACCTGGAGAAACACCTCACGGGTGACTGCCGAGATGGTCGGCAAGATCATGATGGCGAGCACAACCCCAGCGATGAGGATGCTCTTGGTATAGACCTGCTCGGGGTTCGCGAATAGCGGGATCCAGCCGAAATACTTCACAATCCAGGCAACGAATCCCTGCATATTCGGCATGAGCACCGACAGTCCCCACAGGCCGAAGATGATGGACGGCACGGCAGCTAACAAGTCGACTATGAAACCGAGCGTCGATGCGACCCGACGGTTGGCGTAATGGGAAATGAAGAGGGCGATTCCGATCGCCACCGGAACAGCGAGCACCATCGCCACGAGCGCGGTGACGACCGTCCCGAATGCCAATGCCGCGATACCAAAGACGGGCGGAACGGCATCGGGGAACCATTGCTGCTCGGTGAAGAAGTTCGCGGAATCGCTCTGAAGCGACGGGATGGCCTTCCAAGCCAGGAAGACTCCGATTGCACCAGTGATTGCCAGCATGAGGATGCCGGCGCCGCGCGACAGGTTGAAGAAGACGCGGTCTCCGCGGCGCACGGAGGATCCACGAATCTCGACTGGGTCGGGCTTCGTGATCGTTTGCTGAGACACCGCTACCTCTGTTGACGTTTGTTCAGATGGCCCAAACACCGAGGCGGCACCTCGCTGCGGGAGTAGATAACTCCGCAGCGGGCGCCACCCCGACGCTGTTTAGCTAGCTGATCGAGTTGACCGATGAGTTCACCTTAGTGAGCAGGCTGGCTGGAAGCGGCACGTAGCCGATCCCGGAAAGCATTCCCTGCGCTGAGTCACTAGCGGTGTACTGAAGGAAGGACTTGGTCAGCGTGAGTGCCCCACCTTGCAGGCCCTTCTCACAGGTGATTTCGTACGTCACCAGGACGATCGGGTAGGCACCCGGCGCCTTGTTCGCGTAGTCAATCTTGAGGCTGAGGTCGTTGCCAGTACCAACGACCGTGGCAGATGCCAAGCCCGCCTGAGCAGTCTCGGTAGTTGGCATCACTGCACCACCACCGTTGTTGATGGCCGCCATCGGGATCTTGGAATCTTGCGCGAACGAAAGCTCCATGTAGCCGACGGAGTTCGGCGTGCTCTTGACAGATGAGGCAACGCCGTCGTTGCCCTTAGCACCCTGGCCGCCAGGGGCTGTCCAGTCCTTGCCAGGTGCAGTTGTCCAGTCCTTCGCAGCGCTTGCCTGCAGGTACTTGGTGAAGTTATCGGTCGTTCCGGACGAATCGCTGCGATGGAACTGCACGATCGCCGCGTCTGGCAACTTCACGCCGGGGTTCAGCGATGCGATGGCTGGAGCGTTCCATTTGGTGATCTTGCCGCTGAAGATTTGCGCGACAACCGACGATGAGAGATCGAGCTTCTCAACACCGGCGACGTTGAACGCAACCACGATTGCGCCGCCAACCATCGGGATGTTGATTGCCGGGCCCGTTCCGCAGCGCTGGCTCGCCTTCTGAAGGTCCGCGTCCTTAATCGCCGAGTCAGAACCCGCGAATGAAGTCTGGTTGTTGATGAAGTCCTGAATACCGGCACCAGAGCCGTTGGCCTGGTAGTCAATTGTGGAACCTGAATTTGCCTGCTGGTAGGAGTTGATCCATTCGGTCATCGCGTTCTTCTGCGCAGATGAACCAGAGGCCTTGATTGAGTTGCCGGAAGCTGATCCACCGGAACTACATGCGGCAACTGCCAGCACGCCAGCTGCGGTGACTGCGAGGATTCCTACCCCACGAGATGTTTTCACTGTTCTCCTTCTTATTACCTGATTCGGTACTCGTGAAGGTAGACAGAGTTTGTTACGAACTGACCTGACTCAGGTGAACGAAGGGTGAACGGAATGTGACTAGGAAGGGAACGGTCCAGCTTTTGCGACCAAGCCCGGCGTTGGTCGGCCCAGTTGCTCGCCCAACCAATCGCTCGCGGAGATTAAGGAATCGAGGTCCAGACCAGTATTGATGCCTGACCGTTCCAATGCGAACACGAGATCCTCGGTGGCGATATTTCCTGTTGCTCGTGGCGCGAACGGGCAGCCGCCGATCCCGCCAAGGCTCGAATCCAGAATCCGAACTCCAGCCTCGTACGCGGCGAGCGCCGACGCGTATCCGGTGTTCCTGGTGTTGTGAACGTGGACTCGAAGCGGAACAGCATCCACGGTCTCCATCACCGCGGCAATCCGGCGGGAGACGTCACGCGGGACTGCGACTCCGATCGTGTCGGCAACCGCGATCTCACCGACACCGGTCTGGGCAAGCCGACCGGCAATGTCAGCGACTCGACCAATGGGAACCTCACCCTCGTATGGACAGCCGAACGACGCCGACATCGTGACCGATGTCTTAACTCCAGCGGCCTTCGCCAGCGGCACGACGTCCTCCACCGTTGCGATCGCGGCTTCAGTTGACATCCCCTGGTTCTTCTCAGAAAACGTGTCGGTCACCATCACCACGAGGTTGATCTCGTCGACCTGGGTCTGGCGGGCGCGTTCAAATCCGCGCGCGTTAAGGACCAGCCCAATCCAGGACGCGGCAAGGTCGGGCACCTCGGCCTTGTTGGGGAGAGCGGCAAGGACGGCCTCGGCATCAGCCATCTGCGGCACACGCTTCGGGTTAACGAACGAGGCGACCTCGATGCGCCGGATCCCGGACGCCACGCAGCGATTGATCAGACCGACTTTTTGGTCGGTCGACAGCAGCGCGGGATCGTTCTGCAGACCATCTCGTGGTGCAACTTCAACAATCTCAACATCACGGTCAGTGGCAGTCGTCATGAGTCTAGGATTCACCACGCAGACCTCAACGCCAACGAAGGGCTACCCGATCGTGCTTACCCATGTCGTCATGTTCACGTTGAACGACCGTGACGAGGCCGACGAGATCCTCGCCCGACTTCGTGACCTTCGTGGTCAGATACCGAGTCTCCTCAGCCTGCGTTGCGGTCAGAATGCGGTTGATAAGCCCAACTCGTGGGACATCGCGCTGATCACCGAGCACGCTGACGAAGACGGGTTGAAGCAGTACGCAACACACCCCGTCCACCTTGAGCTCGTGGAGTGGCTCGCGTCTCGGTTGGCAAGACGCGCCGTTGTCGATTCGGTCGACTTCGAATAGAGCTGCTGGCATCGAGCAGTTGAGAACTCGGCCCAGCGACTAACGGCGAGTGACGGTGACGGTTCCCGTTAGGGTGACGCCGCGGGCAGCATTGCCGCGAACATAGGCGTCCAGAGAACACGTACCCACCCGCTTGCCAGTGACAACTCGGCCATTCAGGCGGCACTTGCGGGTGGACTTGTTGACCCATCGAAGGGTTTCGCCGTTCGACGTCTTGGGCAGTCTCACCGAAGCTCGCACGGCAATCGTGCGACTGATGGTGGGGATCGGTGTCGGCGTCGGATCAGGAGTCGGC
>DMNR01000241.1:5752-12982 GCA_003452655.1 Actinomycetota bacterium
GTCGGCGGGTCCGGGTCTGGATCAACAACATCCGGGGTGATCGCCACGGACAGGCGATAAGGATTCGATGCACTTGAACCGGAGTAGGGAACGACTAGAGCAACATATTTCCCTGCTGGCAGTGCTATCCGAACGAGTTCGTTATCGGTATACCAATTGAGGCTGTAAGCCTTGGTCGACCCATTGTTGTCGTAGAGGTACAGGTCATAGTCATACGGGAGGTTCGTCAGCGTCACGGTGACCGTTCCGGAAGACGGATTCGTGAATCCCCAATAGTCGAGATCCTGCGCTCGATCGATGACCTCGTCCACCGGAGTCCCAGGCGTGATTGCCGTGGGGGACGACTGGCTGTCGGAGGCACGATCAACGCGCGCTGACGTTGTGAAGGTCACCGGTGTCGACTCCGCCGACGATCCACCGAGGTTTCGAGCGACGACGGATGCGGTATAGGTCGTCTGCGGATCGAGACCTTCCAAGACCGCGCTCGTCACGGTTCCCGATACGACGCGGCTTGGCGAATCGGGACCGGTGGAGATGACGAATTCGCGGCTCGGCGATCCACTGGCAGCGGTCCAGGAAATCGTCGCCGACGACGATGAAACCTCAGTTGCTGAAACTCCAGTCGGTGACCCTGGTGCGGTTTCGGCCGATCCACCGACGGCAGCAAGGGCCGCAACCGGATTGACCAGCCCCGCGCCGAAGTCGTCATCGCGACCCACAGCACCGAGGTCTGTGGCAGTTCCAGTCAACAGCAGGTCAACGGGAACGCTGACTTGTGCCGAGGCCGCCTGCGAGAGCACGAGTGCTGCAACCGCCGACACATGCGGAGTTGCCATCGAAGTACCGCTCCAGGCGGCGAAGCCATTGTTGGGGAGAGTAGACCAAATACCCACTCCCGGAGCGCTGATGTCAACGTAGGAACCGGCGTTGGAGAAGCTCGCATAAGAATTGTTGCTGTCCGTCGCAGCGACCGCCACGACGCCCGGTAGGGCCGCTGGATAGGACACCGGTGATCCCTGCGAACGCTCGTTGCCGGCAGCAGCAATCACGGTCACGCCGTTGGCGATCGCGTAAGCGACCTGTACCGCGATGGTCGACGAATAGCCGCCGCCAAGACTCATGCTGATGATGTCTGCATCGTGATCTGCTGCCCATCGGATCCCATTGGCGACACCCACGCTGGAACCCGAACCACTGTCACTGAGGACCTTGACCGGGATGATCAATGCGTCTGGAGCCAACCCTGCGATACCGATTCCGTTTCCGACGGAAGCGACGATCGTGCCAGCAACGTGGGTGCCGTGTCCGTGGCCGTCATTTCGGCCATTCCCACCCGATCCGGAAGCGTCGGTTCCCGTCAGGATTTGGTTCGCAGGCAGATCGTTCTGGGTGGCGGAAACACCCGTGTCGACAACTGCCACCTTGACCCCCGCACCACGGCTTGTCTGCCATGCGGTTTCCGCGCGGAGCTTCGATAGTCCCCACATGCTCGACCAGTACGGGTCATTCGTCGATGCGATTCCGACCTGCGATCCGGCGCCCGGGGCGGAAGTTGGGGAGACTTCTTCAGCGAGCAGATGCTGCCTGACATCCAGTTCAACGGACAACAGGTTGGGGTTCTTCTGCGCTGTGGCAACAGTCTTGCGGGCTGCCGCAGCGCCCTTGACGGTCTTAGACGTGACGACTGGCTTGCCGCCCTTGTTGACCACCGATACGACGCGCAGCTTCGAAGCAGGCGACTTTCCCCGCTCCTTCAACGACCCGTCGACGACGTCCGCTGGGCGCTGATCGACTGAGGCGGTTGGTGTCTTCCAGTCAGCGACCACCTCCGGTGCCGGAGCTGACGAGGTATTCACCTGGGCATCGAGCTGCGCTGCTTGGTTGGTCGGTTCACTTGCAGATGCGGCCTCGAATGGGACGAGGGCAAACGCCACTGTCAACGCGGTCGCGATCCCACCGAATCGTAAGGCCGTTCGAGTTCCTGGCAACTCCACTGGCGTCCCTTCGATGCCCTACCCAATGGCATCGCGGAAAGCGGCGGCGAACAAGCCGGTCATGGGCCTGCTCACCCAAGTGGATTCGCCAGTCACCCGCCTGGCTCAGCAGTTGTCGCTAAACGCGGGTTCCCTTGCCGAGAACGACGATCCCGCCGTCACTGATCGTGAATCCGCGGGCACGATCCTGCTCAAGGTCGACGCCAATCTGCGCACCGTCGGAAATCTCGCAGTACTTGTCGATGACCGCATTGCGGATTACCGCGCCACGACCAATCCGAGTTCCAGGGTTAATGACAGTTCCCTCAACGAACGTTCCCTCGTTGACGTGAACGTCGTAACCAAGCACGGAGTCGCGCACGTGCGCTCCAGCGATGATCGAACCTGCACCAACCATCGATTCGTGGGAATTTCCGGACAACACAAACTTGGCCGGCGGCAGCGGGGGCAGGTGTCCCAAGATCGGCCACTGCCGGTTGTAGAGGTTGAAGACCGGATGCACATTCACCAGATCCATATGTGCATCGTGATAGGCATCGATGGTCCCGACATCACGCCAGTAGCCTCGGTCGCGATCTGTCGCACCCGGGACGTCGTTGTCCGCGAAGTCGTAGACCTGGGCCATGCCCTTCTCAGTCATCATCGGGATGATGTTGCCGCCCATATCGTGGACTGAGCCTTCGTCGCCTGCATCAACTTTGAGAGTCTCGATGAGCGCGTCAGTGCTGAACACGTAGTTGCCCATTGATACGTACGACTCATCCGGCGAGCCAGGGATCCCCGGCGGATCAGCGGGCTTCTCAAGGAACGCCTTGATACCGCGGCCATCAGGTGCTGTTTCGATGATGCCGAACGCGCTCGCTTCCTTCCGCGGCATCCGGATACCCGCGACGGTGACTCCGGCACCGCCCTCGATGTGCTGCTGCACCATCTGACGCGGATCCATCCGGTAGATGTTGTCCGCCCCGAATACGCACACGATGTCTGGCTTCTCGTCGTAGACGAGGTTCAAGCTCTGGAAGATCGCGTCTGCACTACCGGTGTACCAACGAGGACCGAGGCGCTGCTGCGCGGGAACTGGCGTGACGTAATCGCCCACCATCGCCGACATCCGCCACGTGGTGGTGATGTGACGGTCCAGCGAATGAGACTTGTACTGAGTCAACACACAGATACGCATGTATCCGGCATTAACCATGTTGCTCAGCACAAAGTCGATGAGACGGTACGCACCTCCAAACGGGACGGCGGGCTTGGCCCGGTCCGCAGTCAGGGGCATGAGGCGCTTTCCCTCGCCGCCAGCGAGCACGATTCCTAGAACATGAGGACTGTTACGCACGGGAACAACCTACTTGCGCGAGTCGGGGTTTGTCGCTCTGCTGGGCACGGAGTTCACCCAGTGCGACCCAAGAATTCAAGAACTCACCGATTGCCGATCACGATTGACTCCTGCCAGCGGGTGTTCTGCCCTCGCGTCAAACCTCGCGGCGGCCCTAGGCTCACCAACGTGCGAGCAGCGATCCTGACCCGAGAATGGCCCCCGGATGTCTACGGCGGAGCCGGAGTACACGTCGAACACCTAGTTCCGCAGCTGCGGAAGTTCATCGAGGCCGAGGTGTTCTGCTTCGGTGAACCCCGCGATGACGCCACTGCATTCGGCGTTCCCGGGAGCCTGAGCGACGCGAATGCCGCGCTGCAGACGCTCGGGGTCGACCTTCAGATGGCTTCAGCCACTGAGGCGGCCAACGTGGTTCATTCGCATACTTGGTACGCAAACATGGGCGGACACCTGAGCGCGTTGCTCCATGGCATTCCCCACGTGATCACCGCACACTCACTTGAGCCGCGGCGACCGTGGAAGGAAGAACAACTCGGGGGCGGATATCGCATCTCGTCGTGGGTGGAACGTGACGCCTACGCAAATGCCGACGCGATCATCGCCGTCAGCGGTGGAATGCGCGACGACGTCTTGGACTGCTACCCCTTCATCGATCCGGCCAAGATCCATGTCGTCTACAACGGCATCAACACCGAGGTGTACCACCACGAAGCGGCTACTACGGCACTCGAGGAACACGGCGTGGATCCCGCAAAACCATACGTCCTGTTCGTGGGTCGCATCACTCGCCAGAAGGGAATCTCCCACCTGCTGCGAGCAGCGCGAATGTTCGACGAGGACATCCCGTTGGTGCTCTGCGCGGCATCGCCGGATACACCGGAACTCGGGGCAGAGGTTGCCGAGGCAGTCGCCGAGCTCAAGCGCACCCGGCAAGACGTTCACTGGATTGACGCGCAGCTTTCCCGCGATGACGTCGTGCAATTCCTCAGCCATGCACTGTTATTTGCGTGCCCCTCTGTCTACGAACCACTCGGCATCGTGAACCTCGAGGCAATGGGCTGTGAGACACCAGTTGTCGCGAGCGCAGTGGGTGGAATTCCCGAAGTTGTGGTCGATGGTGAAACCGGCATCCTGGTGCCGTACGACGAAGCCGAACCACGAGCCTTCGAGCATGCCTTTGCCGATGCTGTGAACCGAGTTGCTGCTGACCCAACCACCGCCAAGGCCATGGGGATCCGAGGTCGAGCTCGGGCGGTCGAGAAGTTCGGTTGGGAAGCAATCGCCAAGCAAACGGTCGACGTTTACCGCGCCGCCGGAGCCTAAGCTCTGCCACTCAGCAACGGTTGAGAACATAAGAAGGATGGAGTATTCGTGACGCAATTTGGACCCGTCGATGTTCAGGTCATCGCGTTTCCTGGAAGCAAGTTCACTGGTGCAATCGCTCCGGCGCTTCGCAAGGTGGTGGAAAAAGGGACGATCAGCATCGTCGATCTCGCGTTCATCACGAAGGAAGCCGATGGAACTGTGGCGATCCTCGAACTCAGTGACCTCAGTACGGACACGAAGATTGAGCTTGAAGCCGCAATTGAAGGCGTGCTTGACTTACTGAACGACGAAGATCTGCTGGCAATTGGTGAATCGCTGGAACCGGGATCGTCCGCAGTGGCGATCGTCATCGAGCACGCCTGGGCTCGCGATCTCGCCTCGGCAGTTGCGGGTTCTGATGGACACGTTGTACTCAGCGAGCGAATTCCGCGTGAGGTCGTGCAAGCAGCGGTCGCCGCACTCAACTAACCACCACAGCACTAGCCACCACAGCAAGGCCCAACTGACCACAGCCTGAAGGAGATCGCCATGCGCCGTCGAGGACGTCCGGGATTGCTCGGAGTCGCTGCCCGAACCGCTGTTGTTGCAGGAACCGCAACTGCGGTTTCTGGCAGCGTTCGGAACAAGCAGGAACAGAAGCAGGAAGCCGCTGCCCAAGAGCAACAAAGCGAACAGGCACAGCAGCAGCAGATCGCTGAGCAACAACAACAGATTGACCAACTGCAGGCACAGGAACAACCGGCCCAACCTGCCGCTGCCGAGGGCGACGACCTCGTGGATCAACTCGAGAAGCTTGCCTCACTGAAGGACTCCGGGGTGTTGAGTCCCGAGGAGTTCGAGGCAGCAAAGGCCAAACTGCTGGGTTCTTAAGCCAGAGCCAAGTCCCGAGCCATCGCTCGGACTGATTCCGACCAGTGCCCGAGTAGCAACGCAAGTCCGAATAGACGTTGCAGTTCCTCGGCGGACGCGTTCGGAGTCACGTGTGCTTCACGCAATTTCTCGAGTGCTTCCGAGATTGCCGTTGGAACTGATCCCAGTCCATCGGCAGATTCCAACAGCGCCTTTCGATCCACCCGCTGCCCGGATTCCAGGACGGTGGCAACCTCGTCTGCGACAAGGCGGCAAGCTTCGACGCTTGCGCTGAAGGGGTCGCTGACGCCGGTGTAGAGCGCGTCGCCTGGCTCATGTTGAGCGACCCGATCAACCCGACGCGCTGTGACCATGGCGTCATTGAGGTCAGCGAG
The DNA here is from genome assembly GCA_003452655.1 of Actinomycetota bacterium. Taxonomy (GTDB): domain Bacteria; phylum Actinomycetota; class Actinomycetes; order S36-B12; family UBA10799; genus UBA10799. Next base: position 11,656 of record DMNR01000241.1, read on the forward strand.
GAGGGTCGAGTAGACCGACGCGTCCCACGCACCAGCACGTTCGTGCGACCGGTCAGCCAGTGCCGCCGCGACCGACGTCGTTCCCGCGCGTAGTTTTGTACGCGCCTCATCGGCACCCTTTGGTTCCACCTGCCCGAACCACCGAGACACTGAGGCATCGATGAGCAGCGTGCAATCACGCAACGCTCCAGCGATCCCCTCGCGTACCGATTTATCCGCACGAGCAGGCCATGCCAACATCACGAGCATTCCGATACCGATTCCGAGCAATGTCGCGGCCAGACGCCAACCAACAGTTGCCCATTCCTCGTCACCTGGAACGAAGATGAAGAAGCCGGCCAGCGCACCACCAAGCCGGAACCCTGCGCCGATTCTCAGAAGTCGGCAAAAGGTGACCGAAAGCCCCACCGCGATGGCCGCGACGAATGGCAGCCAAATTCGTCCGCCGAGTAGAAGTTGCGTAATTCCACCTGTCAGGCAACCGACGATCGACCCCTGCATTCGATTGACCCCGGCAACAGTCGATGCCCCGGCGTTGAAACCGATCACCACAACAACAGCAACAACCGACCACGCTGCCGGATCGTCGGGGAACTTCAGGAGCGTGACGATCGCTGCCGCGATGAAGGCGCCAATCACCATGCGCGCGAGCAACCCGAGCCACAGGCGAAGCGGGGGTTGAGACGAAACGAGCCATGCCGGGACCATTGGCGAATCGTGGCAGCCTCGACCCCGCCGTTGCAGGCCTAACTATCTGAGGTGACCCGGCCCTGACACTGGCAAATCGGCCGGAGTCCAGGAAGGTCTACGACTGTGACGCGTCGAAGGCAACGAGCGGTAGCCCGTACTGCGCAAGCAGGACGGTGGCATGACGCTGCCCGATGCCCCGCACGCCATCACGCAAGTCGATCTTTCCCGGTGCCGCTTGCTCGTCGCGGTCGCGAAGGTCGATGATGCTCAGCGCTTCGTCATCTTCGGGCATTGCGCGAAGGGCCGCCTGCGATCCGACCACGTATTGGCGCGGTGCCGGAACAGATCCACCCCAAGACCGCCTAATTCCGGACGTGCTCACCTGCGGCCAGAGTGAGACTGCTTTGCGGCAGTTGACCAGAGCATCACGCCATACCTTGTCGACGAGCTGCGCGTCAGCTAGTTCGGCCGCCTCACGCAGTTGGATCAACTGTCGTTCGCGCGCGTCAATCGCAGCGTTAATCCTGTCGGGGACTTCGTGGTTGGCCTGATCCACAGAACGGCGCACGGTGTCGTCCACGTCCCTGCGAGCGGCCGCGCTAATCGATTGCGCCACCGCCGCCATCCGGGAACGGGA
>DMNR01000458.1:0-17139 GCA_003452655.1 Actinomycetota bacterium
GGCCCAACCGGGCCAACCGGCCCAGCCGGGTGATCTGACATGTCCGACACTTCGCTACAGACGCATTCACGCGGCACTCGGTTCGGTAGTGGTTGTGCCGCCCTCGGTATCGCCGCGCTAGGAACGCTGACTGGAATCCAAGTCGCAGCATCAACCTCGAGATACCCGAACCCGCCAATCACCGATGCGTCGACCGTCGCCGCCCCAAGGTCATCCCGTTCAGTTGTCGAAAGCTCTCTACCCCCAATGCCATACCCGACCTGGACGTCAACAAAGAAGTATCGAGCAGGCGCTACTGTCGTTTTCCAGGGTCTGTACTACGGCGCGTTGAGGCCGAGCCGCGGGGTCACCCCAAGCCACAAATCCTCGCGCTGGGCCCTGGTAGTTCCCGGCTTGCTCGGCCCCGGCGGCACCACAGGAACAGACGGCGCGACTGGACCGGCGGGNNCCCGACTGGAGCCGCTGGCCCGACCGGACCCGTTGGCGCGACCGGCAGCGCGGGATATGTCGGACCGACAGGCCCCGATGGAGGTACGGGAATCACCGGCGCCCCTGGCGCGACTGGCGCCCCGGGTCCTACAGGATCGATCGGTCCCACCGGGCCGACTGGACCCACCGGGCCGGTTGGACCCACCGGGCCGACTGGAACGGCCTGACGCTCGACGTTGAACGAGGTAAGACTGCTGCGGGTCCACCTAAAGCGCGTCGGTTGCAAAGGTGAGGTTCGCAACGATGCGTTCACGATGTTCCGCTGGCACCAAGCTGCCTGCTAGCAACGCGCGTCCAGTGGCCGCACTCTCGAGGTAATCGCCTACCCAGTAAGAACAAATGGCATATTCGTCGAGGGCTCGCCACACGTAGATGTCTGATTCCACAAAGAGACGGTCGCTTGGTTCACTGATCGCCATTGCCGCCTGGGCGAAGATCTTGCCCGTCGCGAATGCCCGACGTTCCCGATATCTGCGGGCCAGCTGGTACAGGGGCTCTGCGCGGGTCGGCCGGAATTCGAATGCCTTCAGGTAGCGCTCGAGAACAATGCCGTCGGCCAAGTCCAACTTCTCACTCAGCTTCCCCAGCTCATACAGGCAGTACCACACCTCTTCGTCCCAGCCACCCGCAGCAGCGCGACGTTCGTAGGCCGCCAATGCAGCTTCATACTGCTGGGAATCACGGTAGCTCTGCGCCAGATAGAACAGGTAGCGGGTGTTGTGCGGTTCATCGACAAGCGCCCGCTCAAGAATCTGCGCGTCACGGGAGTACTTCGTAACCGGATCTACCTTGCTCCGTCCACCATCTGAATGGACCCGGACCTGAAGTCCTGGAATCTCGGGATTGGCCACCTTCTCACCGCAAGTGACGTACTCGTGAAGCACGCCTTCGAAGCGCCATGGCAGGTCATTGCGAACGATGCATGCTCGGGTGTAGCGAACTGCCCCAAGGCAAAATTCGAGGCTGTACGCAGGCTCGGTCAGGTCGGGCCAAGTGAATCCCCCCGGAACTAGCAGTTCCTCGTCGGCATCGAACACAAGTGTGTAGTCAGCCCTCCCTTTAGCGAGAGCCAATGCCTGAGTCCTGTTGGTGCCGAAATCGACCCACGGTCGCTCGTACAGCTCACCCGGAATCCCGACCAGCGCCTCACACACCGCGCCTTGTGTGCCGTCTATGGAACCGGTGTCGACGATGACCCACGAGTCGATGACTGGCCGCAGGGCCCTCAGGCATCGTTGGATAACGTGCGCCTCGTCCCTGACGATCATGTTGAGGCAGATGGTTGATGTCATCGTGGCCTATCGTAGAACCGGAGCCTACGTTCGTTCGCACCTTTCGGCGATGACGTAGGCAATCGCCTGGCCGCCATCATGGGCCAACGACACGTGCCAATCGGTGATGCCCAACTCATCGCTAAGTTCCTTCAATCGCCCAGACAGAACTAGTGATGGACGACCAGACGCCGCCGTCTGGACCTCGCAGTCAAGAGGGCGCAACTCACCAACGTCTCCGAGCGCCTTGACCACCGCTTCCTTAGCGGCGAACCGTGCCGCCAGCGACTCGGCTGATCGCGCTCGCCCACCGTCACCGTGGGTCTCGCCCGGCGTGAGCGTGCGATCAAGAGTGGCGGGCGTCCGTCGGAGCATCCATTTGAATCGTTCGACGTCAACGATGTCGACACCGATCCCGATGATCACTAGTCAGCTACTCAACCGTGACGGACTTCGCGAGGTTCCGCGGCTGGTCAACGTCATGGCCCTTGACCGTTGCGAGTTCGCAAGCGAAGACCTGGAGCGGGACAGTCGCGACCAACGGCTGCATCAGCGTCGGGCACGCAGGAACGCGAATGATGTGGTCTGCGTAGGGAACCACCAATTCGTCGCCTTCCTCAGCGATGACGATGGTCTTTGCCCCGCGGGCACGGACCTCCTGGATATTCGAAACGATCTTCTCGTGAAGAAGGCCGCGCCCACGCGGCGATGGGACGACCACCACCACGGGAATCCCTTCCTCAAGCAGCGCGATCGGACCGTGCTTCAACTCGCCGGCAGCGAAGCCCTCGGCATGCATGTAGGCAAGCTCTTTGAGCTTGAGCGCACCTTCAAGTGCCACTGGGAATCCAACGTGCCGACCTATGAAGAGCACGCTAGGGGCATCGGCGAACTCTTGCGCCAACTCCCGAACACCCTCGGTGGTATCGAGTACGAGGTCAACCTTGCCAGGCATATCCGCCAACTCGTTGACGATGGTCGCGATCTCGTCACCGTATTTGTTACCGCGTACCTGGGCCAGGTAAAGCGCTACCAGGTAGCACGCAACGACCTGCGTCAAAAACGCCTTCGTTGACGCGACGGCGATCTCGGGCCCCGCGTACGTGTAGAGCGCGGCGTCGGCCTCCCGCGGAATTGTCGAGCCCTGCGTATTGCAGATTGCTAGAACCTTTGACCCCTGCTCCCGCGCGTAACGCATGGCCATCAGGGTGTCCATCGTCTCCCCGGACTGCGAGATGGCGATAACCAGAATGCGACTATTCAGGATCGGGTCGCGATAGCGGAACTCACTTGCCAGCTCAACCTCGGTGGGGATGCGGGTCCAGTGTTCGATCGCGTACTTCGCGATCATTCCCGAGTGGTATGCGGTTCCGCAGGCGATGATGACGATCTTGTCGATCTCGCGCAGTTCGTGGTCGGAAAGCGTCATGTTGTCTAGCTGCAATAGTCCATCACTGCCGATGCGGCCGAGCAGAGTGTCCGCAACAGCCTTCGGCTGCTCAGCGATCTCCTTGAGCATGAACAGGTCGTATCCGCCCTTTTCAGCTGCCGATGCGTCCCAAGTGACGGTGAAAGGGGTGACCTGCGTCGGTTCGCCGAAGAAGTCAGTGATCTCGACACCGTCACGGCGCAACACAACAATCTGATCCTGACCAAGTTCGATCGCATCGCGCGTGTACTCGATGAAGGCCGCGACGTCCGAGGCAAGGAAATTTTCGCCGTCCCCCACCCCGACGACAAGCGGACTATTCCGTCGCGCCCCAACGACGAGATCTGGAAAATCTGCGTGAACGATGACAAGAGTGAATGCACCAGTCAATCGCTGACAAACGCGGCGAACGGCTGCCACGAGGTCCGCCGGGTCTTGAGCCAATTCAGCTGACACGAGGTGAGCGGCAACTTCGGAATCTGTCTCTGACAGGAGGGTGACACCTGCTGCTTCAAGCTCTGCGCGCAAGACGGCGAAGTTCTCGATGATGCCGTTGTGAATGACTGCGACTCGACCATCACCGCTGACATGCGGGTGAGCGTTGGCATCGTTCGGGGCCCCGTGAGTTGCCCATCGTGTATGGCCGATGCCGGTCGTGCTCTGTGGCAAGGGATCGTCGCCAAGCAATCCCTCGAGGTTAGCCAGCTTGCCCGCCTTCTTGCGAGTCTGAATCGTCCCGTCGGCAACCACCGCAACTCCAGCTGAGTCGTACCCACGGTATTCGAGCCGACGAAGGCCTGAAACGACAACTTCAAGGGCCTGTTTTTCGCCTACATATCCGACGATTCCACACATGGCCCAGAGCTTATGCCCAACCGCCTCACGGAAGCGGAATACACCTGCTCACCGCGTCGGCCAATCGTGCGGCAACCGCATGCGCTTGCTCTTGCGTTGGGGCTTCAACCATGACCCGCACGAGGGGTTCTGTTCCCGACGGACGCAACAGGACCCGCCCGCTGGTACCCAACTGCTGCTCGGCATGTGCCACAGCTTCTTGCAGTTCAGCACTGTGCGTAACAGCTGTCCGATCAACTCCTGAGACGTTGATCAACACTTGTGGAAGCTTCGTCATAATGGCCGCAAGCTCCGCGATGGACTTGCCACTGGACGCAATCTGAGCGGCCAGCATCAAGCCGGTAAGAACGCCATCCCCGGTGGTTGCGAATTCGCTGAGGATGACGTGGCCGCTCTGCTCGCCGCCGAGGTTATAGCCACCCTCCGCCATTGCCTCCAGAACGTAACGATCGCCTACAGCAGCTTGGACGACGTTAATCCCATTGGCGTTCATCGCCTGAATGAAGCCAAGGTTCGACATGACCGTGGCGACGACGGTGTTGGCGACGAGTTTGCCGCGCTCCAACATGGCCATGGCAAGAATCGCCAAGATTTGGTCACCATCGACCAATTCGCCGTTGGCATCGACTGCAAGGCATCGATCCGCATCTCCGTCATGCGCCAGACCAAGGTCAGCGCCGTGCTCGAGGACCGCCGCTTTGAGGTCACCCATGTGGGTCGAACCGCAGTCGCGATTAATGTTCAACCCATCAGGGTTGGTGTGGATCTCAATGACTTCGGCACCTGCCAGTCGGTAGGCGGCCGGACCAACCACCGAAGCAGCACCGTTGGCACCATCGACGACCAGTTTCACGCCAGTGAGCTTGTTCGGCACCGCGAGTGCCAGGTGATCGAGATAGCGCTGCGCAGCATCTGTTGCGTCAGTGATCCGACCAACATCTTCGCCAATGGGTGCATCGAAGGGCAGGCCTAAGAGACCTTCGATCTCGTCTTCGACCGCATCCGGCAACTTCGAACCGCCAGCGGCAAAGAACTTGATGCCGTTGTCCGGCATTGGATTGTGCGAAGCAGACAACATCACACCGAACGTTGCATTGAGTTCGGCAGTTAAGAAAGCGACCGCAGGTGTCGGAAGCACACCGACCCTCAACACGTCGACACCTGAGCTGGCCAGACCTGCACAAACGGCGGCTTCGAGGAACTCTCCGCTGGCACGTGGATCACGACCGACAACAGCGAGTGGGCGACTCGTACCACTTTGTGGACGAAGGACGCGAGCGGCTGCGACCGCTAGGTCGAGTGCGAGGGGTGCGGTCAGAACCTTGTTGGCCAGACCCCGGACTCCGTCGGTACCAAATAGTCGCGTCATAACCGTGCCAGCCTAGTAGCCAGCGCGGATTAACGCTTGCTGTACTGCGGAGCCTTACGTGCCTTCTTCAGACCGTACTTCTTACGTTCCTTGGCCCGCGGATCGCGAGTGAGGTAACCGGCCTTCTTGAGCGAGGGTCGGTTGACCTCTTCGTCGATCTCATTGAGTGAGCGAGCAATGCCGAGGCGAAGCGCACCTGCCTGCCCACCAACGCCGCCGCCCGTCAGATTTGCAACGACGTCGTACTGGCCCTCAGCGTCGACAGCCTTGAACGGTTCGTTGACGATCTGCTGGTGAACGCGGTTCGGGAAGTAGTCCTCCAGAGTGCGTCCGTTGATGACCCACTGCCCTGTTCCAGGGACAATTCGCACCCGGGCAACCGCTTCCTTGCGGCGACCGGTTGCGCCGGCGGGGGCCGTCTTCGCGGGGCGATCAACAGTGCTGGTCGCCTTGCTGGGCGTGGACTCTGAGGTATAGCTCGTCGGTTCGATCTCTTCGACGTCAACTTCGGTCACTGCGAGGGTGATCCTTTCCGGGAAATTCTTTGAGAACTAGGAGTTTGACTTAGCGGTTGCTGAGGCTGGTTGGGCAACCTGCGTCAACTCGTAAGGCGTGGGCTGCTGGGCAGCATGTGGGTGTTCCGGGCCTGCGTAGACCTTCAGCTTGCGGATTTGCGCAGCTCCGAGCTTGTTGTGCGGAAGCATCCCGGCGACTGCCTTCTCAACGGCGCGCCGTGGATCCTTGTCGAGCAGGTCTGAGTACTTCGTCGCACGCAGACCACCCGGGTAGCCGGAGTGACGGTAGGCAAGCTTCTTTTCCAGCTTCTGGCCGGTGAGCGCAACCTTGTCAGCATTAATGATGACAACGAAATCGCCGCCATCAACATGGGGCGCAAACGTCGGCTTGTGCTTGCCGCGCAGCAACGTCGCGGTCTGGCTGGCAAGACGGCCGAGCACGATGTCGGTGGCATCAATGACATGCCACTGACGATCCACATCGCCGGGCTTGGGGCTGTACGTACGCACGGAGCAACCTTCGAATCTTTGTTCTTGAATTTGGGCTTTGGCGTGGGTCGCTTGTGATGCCAGATCGCTTGCTTACCTTGACACCTAAACAAACCTGCCTCGTCGCCGCGCCTAGACGGCGCCAACCACGGTCTCCCAGAGTACCTGCCTACCTGACTTCTGGTCAAAGCAGGTGGCCGGATTCACAGTTGCCGGAAGTTCAGAAGCGGCAATCCTGTCGCTCAGCGGGAAATTTGATCATCAAATCCGCTAAGAACCTCCCATGTCTACTGCCGAGGCCAACGTCGTCAACCGCAGCACGATCCCCGCGAGGATCGATCGCCTTCCGTGGGCCCGATTTCATACGCGGCTAATCATCGCCCTCGGAGTCGCTTGGATCCTTGATGGGCTCGAGATCACTATCGCCTCCTCAATCGCCGGCGTCCTCACCGAACCAGACACACTCAATCTTTCATCCACTCAAGCCGGAGCGATCGCATCCGTCTACCTGCTCGGCGAGGTGGTTGGCGCACTCTTCTTTGGACGTCTGTCTGACCGCCTCGGACGCCGCAGACTCTTCATGATCACCCTGGGCGTCTATCTCATCGGCAGCGGATTGAGCGCGCTCACTCTTGGCACAAGTGCCGGGTGGGTGGTCTTCCTGTACGCGACACGCTTTGTGGCCGGCATGGGTATCGGCGGTGAGTACGCGGCGATCAACTCCGCGATCGATGAAATGATTCCGGCCCGCTATCGAGGGCGCGTCGATATCGGTATCAACGGCACCTACTGGGCTGGCGCGATTATTGGAACGTTTGCATCGCTACTGTTCCTCAACGTCTTCGCACCGAGTATCGGATGGCGCCTCGGATTCCTGCTTGGTCCGATCCTCGCCGTCGTCATCATCTTTGTCCGTAGGACTCTTCCGGAGAGCCCACGCTGGCAATTGATGCATGGCCAAGTCGACGAAGCTAATGCCTCCATCGACCAGATCGAATCCGAGGTTCGCGCAGACGGGTATGAGCTACCGAAGGTCGATGACTCGATGGCGATCGAGATGAAGCCGGGCAATGATCTCGGCTACTTGACCCTCCTCAAGGTCCTCTTCGTGACCTACCCAAAACGGGCGGTGCTTGGGGCATCGCTAATGATCACTCAATCATTCCTCTACAACGCGATCTTCTTCACTTACACGCTGGTGCTCGTGAAGTTCTACGGCGTCAGCGCGACCATGGCGCCGGTTTTCCTCATTGCCTTTGCCATCGGCAACCTGGCCGGACCGCTGCTTCTCGGCAAGTTCTTCGACACCCTTGGCCGAAAGAAGATGATTGCTGGCACATACATCGGCTCCGGAGTTCTACTGGCCATCAGCGCGTGGATGTTCAACGAAGGAATGCTCACGGCGTTGACTCAAACCATCTGGTGGTGCGTGATCTTCTTCTTTGCTTCAGCGGGCGCAAGCGCCGCCTATCTGACGGTGAGTGAGATCTTCCCGGTCGAAGTTCGCGCCAAAGCAATCGCAGTCTTCTTCGCAATCGCCCAATGCTTCGGCGCAATAGGACCAGTCTTCTACGGCCACCTGATCGGTGATGGCAGCGATCCATTCCTGCTGTTCATTGGCTATCTGGTCGGAGCGGCCGTAATGGTCCTTGGGGGCGTTATCGCGATTGTCTTCGGGGTCAACGCTGAGGGTCGATCACTTGAGGATATTGCCCGCCCACTAACTGCCGTCGGAGACATCCCAATTACCACCACACGCTAAGAGTCGCTTGGATCAGTCCTCCGGCAGGAATCTGCGGGCCCGGGTCAGGCTCTGGCGTTCAGCCATTTCGGCGGCGCTTGGGTAAGCGACGTGGTCGAGGACCAGACCTCGGGCGGCTGCAACGGTGACTCCTGGGCCACGCACGCGACGATTGAGGTACTCGCTCAACCAGTCCAAGTCGCGGCGGCCATCACCAACATTAAGCATCGCCCCGACTAGCGCGCGCACCATTGAGTGGCAGAACGCATCCGCGGTGATTTCAAGCTCGGCAAGGTGGGGCGCAGGCCTCGACCAGGCGACGTTGAGCAACGTACGAATGGTGGTAGCACCTTTGCGCTTCCGACAGAACGAAGCGAAATCGCGTTGCCCGACGAGCAGGTCCGCTGCTTCGTTCATGGCGCCAACGTCGAGGGGGCGCGAGTAGACCAGCGTGTCTCGGCGACGCCAGGGGTCGAGTTGGGTTCGGTCATCACACACTCGGTATCGATACCGACGCCAAAGTGCGGAAAAGCGAGCATCGAAACCTTCGGGTGCCCGCTGCGCTGACTGCAGCATCAAGTCACGTGGGAGGACTGCGCGCAGACTGAACTCGAATTGCTCAAGAGCGGTGGCGGCCATGAAGGCTTCCACGCCGACCGCCCCATGGCCCGCGCGCCCCACAACGGTTGCGGGCAGATCCACATGCGCAACCTGACCGCGAGCGTGGACGCCAGCGTCGGTTCGGCCCGCACAAGTGACAATCGGTGGTTTGGGTAGCCGGGAGATCTGAGCGATAGCTGCGGCGAGGACCTCTTGAACACTGCGTTGGCCGGGCTGGCGGGCCCAGCCGACAAAGTCAGTTCCGTCGTATGCCAGATCGAGGCGAACACGAACGAACCCGCTGTCCACAGTGGGATCAGCGGGCTCGTCCTTAAGTACTTCTTCGACCACCTGGGGCTACTTATCGTCAGCCTTCGTGGCCTCGTCTTGAGCCTCAGGTGCTTCGGTCGCAGCTTCGGCTTCCGGTGCGGCTTCGACATCTGTTGCTTCAGCTGCAGCTTCATCGGTCGTCGCAGCCTCTTCTGCTTCGGCCTCCTGAGCACCCTTCGCTGCGGCGGCAGCAGCGGCAGCCTTTTCACGAGCGTCGCGTTCCTTGGCTGCCCGCTTGGCGGCGGCCTGCGCCTCAGCAACTACTTGCTCGCTCAGCGGCTCAACAAGTTCGATACGCGCCATTGGTGCGTTGTCGCCCTTGCGCGGCCCCAACTTCGTGATGCGCGTGTACCCACCGTTGCGGTTCGCATAGCGCGGACCGATCTCAGTGAACAACTCGTGCACCACGTCCTTGTTGTGGACCACGGTCAACACGCGACGGCGCGCATGCAGATCCCCACGCTTCGCAAACGTGATGAGGCGCTCGGCCAGTGGCTGCATCCGCTTCGCCTTGGCCTGGGTGGTGGTGATCGCGCCGTGCTCGAACAGTGCTGTGGCGAGGTTCGCCAGCATCAGCCGTTCGTGCGCGGGGCCTCCCCCGAGCCGTGGGCCTTTAGTAGGCGTTGGCATGTCTTTCTCCTAGCTGTAGTCAGCACACATTTGGTGCCAACAAGTAACGGTGGACTGGTTTAGAGCTGCTCGTCTTCGGCGTAAGCGGCATCGTTGTCGTCGTAGTACGCAACGGCTGCGGCGGGGTCGAATCCGGGAGGGCTGTCCTTGAGCGCAAGGCCCATCGACTGCAACTTGGCCTTGACCTCATCGATTGACTTCTGTCCGAAGTTACGGATGTCCATCAAGTCGGCCTCACTGCGGCCGAGCAATTCGCCAACCGTGTGAACACTTTCACGCTTCAAGCAGTTGTACGAACGAACGGTGAGGTCGAGCTGCTCGATCGGCATGGACATCTGCTCGGCCATGAACGTGTCGGCCGGGCTCGGTCCAATGTCGATGCCCTCGGCTTCGACATTGAGTTCGCGAGCCAAACCAAACAGCTCAACGAGGGTCTTGCCGGCCGAAGCGACCGCGTCACGGGGGCGAATCGAGGACTTGGTCTCGACGTCGACGATCAGGCGATCAAAGTCTGTGCGCTGCTCGACACGAGTCGCCTCGACCTTGTAGGTCACCTTCAGCACCGGCGAGTAGATCGAGTCAACCGGAATACGTCCGATCTCTTGACCCATGAGGTTGTTCTGCGCCGCCGATACGTAGCCGCGGCCCCGCTCTACGACGAGCTCGATCTCGAGCTTGCCTTTGCCGTTGACCGTGGCGATGTGCAAATCGGGATTGTGAACCTCGACGCCGGCCGGCGGCGCGATGTCAGCAGCGGTGACAACGCCTGGACCTTGCTTGCGCAGGTACATGACGACTGGTTCGTCGTGCTCGGAGGAGACGACGAGTTCCTTGATGTTGAGGATGATCTCGACGACGTCCTCAGTGACCCCGGGGATCGTCGAGAACTCATGCAGCACACCATCGACGCGGATGCTGGTGACAGCGGCACCAGGAATCGACGACAGCAGAGTGCGGCGAAGCGAGTTCCCGAGTGTGTAGCCGAATCCCGGCTCAAGTGGCTCAAGAATGAAGCGTGAACGGTTTTCTGAGACTGTCTCTTCGATCAGAGCTGGACGTTGTGCAATAAGCACGGCATTTCCTCCCCGCGGCGACCACTATTTGACGCCGGTTGTTTCGCGGTCGTGAATCGGTTGTTCTGACGTGCGCCACCGATTCACGACCACGCTTGACTGGTTACTTCGAGTAGAGCTCGACGATCAGTTGTTCTTGAACCTGGGTGTCGATCTGTTCCCGGTTTGGAAGCGTGTGCACCAAGATGCGCATCCGGTTGGGAATGACTTCGAGCCACGCGGGAACAGTGCGTTCGCCAGCTTCTGCGTGGGCGACAACAAACGGGGTCATTTCGCGTGACTTGCCGCGAACTTCCACGATGTCGTTAGGGGTGACACGGTAGGACGGAATGTCCACCTTCTTGCCGTTCACGGTGATGTGACCGTGGCGAACAAGCTGACGGGCCATGTCCCGACTCTTGCCGAACCCTGCACGGAAGACCACGTTGTCCAAGCGGCTTTCCAGGATCGTGAGGAGGTTTTCACCAGTCTTTCCAGACTGGCGGTTTGCCTCCGCGTAGTAGTTGCGGAACTGCTTCTCCAGCACTCCGTAGATGCGCGCGCACTTCTGCTTCTCGCGCATCTGCAACAGGTATTCGCTCTCCTTGGTGCGAGCGCGACCGTGATCCCCCGGAGGGTACGGACGCTTCTCGATCGGGCATTTCGCCGTCTCGCACTTTGCTCCCTTAAGGAAGAGCTTGGTCTTTTCCCGGCGGCAACGTTTGCAATCCGGGCCGGTGTAGCGGGCCATTTCGCTATCTCCTTCGGCTCAGACTCGGCGCCGCTTTGGCGGGCGGCATCCGTTGTGGGCGACTGGGGTGACATCAGAGATCGCGCCTACCTCCAGGCCAGTGGCCTGCAGTGAGCGGATCGCGGTCTCGCGGCCTGAGCCGGGACCCTTCACAAACACATCGACTTTGCGCATTCCGTGTTCCATCGCGCGACGGGCGGCAACTTCTGCTGCTTGCTGCGCGGCGTATGGAGTCGACTTACGCGATCCCTTGAATCCGACCTGACCACTGGATGCCCAGGCAATAACTGCGCCTGAAGGATCAGTGATCGAGACGATTGTGTTGTTGAACGTGCTCTTGATATGAGCGTGGCCGTGGGCCACGTTCTTCTTTTCTTTGCGCCTAACTTTCTTGGCGCCCTTTGCTGGTGGCATTCGCTGAATTTCTCCTGGTGTGAGGTCGTCGGTCCGCGGTCTGCCGGGTTGGCATGAGGACCTAGCGGACTACTTAGGCTTTCTTCTTACCCGCGACGGTCTTGCGTGGTCCCTTACGGGTGCGGGCGTTGGTGTGCGTGCGCTGACCGCGAACGGGCAGGCCACGACGGTGACGGATTCCTTGGTAGGAACCGATCTCGACCTTGCGGCGAATATCGCCCTGGACCTCACGACGGAGGTCACCTTCGGTCTGGAAGTTAGCGTCGATGTAGTCACGAAGCTTGATCAGATCAGCCTCGGAAACGTCGCTAACACGTTGGTTGGGATCCACGCCAGTAGCCTCAAGTGCTTCGCGTGAACGTGAACGGCCTACGCCGTAGATTGCGGTGAGTGCGATCTCGAGCCGCTTGTCGCGGGGGAGATCAACTCCGACTAAACGTGCCATGTGTTGGCAGTTCCTGCTTTCTGTATTGGACGAAGGTGTCGGTTACGCCATCGTTCCTGGACTCTGTGAAGAGCCAAGGTCCTCAGCCTTCGCACTGAGGGTGTCGTCCGCGTGCCAAGTGGCTGCGGGGTCGGATGGCGCTGCGGTTCTTATTTAGTTGTTCGGTCAGTCAGGTTGCTGCCTGGCAGCTTCGCGTCGAACTCGACTTGCGTCGTGTCCTCAGCGAGTCCTTGCTAACCCTGACGCTGCTTGTGGCGAGGGTTCTCGCAAATCACCATGACGCGGCCGTGGCGACGAATCACCTTGCACTTGTCACAGATCTTCTTAACGCTTGGGTTGACCTTCATCGTCTTCCTTCGTGCTTGCTTGCCGTTTCACCGGCTCGGCTGGCGAACTTCTAGCGAAATCGGCTTACTTGTACCGGTAGACGATGCGTCCCCGGGTGAGGTCGTAGGGCGAAAGCTCCACGACAACTCGGTCGTCGGGCAGGATCCGGATGTAGTGCATCCGCATCTTTCCCGAAATGTGAGCCAGCACCTTGTGGCCGTTATCTAGCTCCACCCGAAACATTGCGTTGGGCAGTGACTCGACGATGGTGCCTTCGAGCTCAATGGCACCTTCTTTTTTGGCCATGCGGGTACTTACGCTCCTTCAATGGGTTGTGGTGCGCAGAACCTAAGTGCACCAAGGGTCGAGTCTACGCGACACCACTACCGGAAGGGAACCCCGGGTCCAAGCGGTCTACGTCACGTTTGCGCTAAATTGGCTCTAAGCAATCGCGAGCCCGGCAACTCCGCCGTCTGCCGCCGTCGTGACAACCGGCCCAGACTGAGTAATTGTCACCGTGTGCTCCCAGTGGGCCGCGGGGCGCCCATCCTGCGTAACGACGGTCCAGTCATCGCTCAAGACATCAACCTCAGCGGATCCCAGGGTGACCATCGGCTCCACCGCCAACGCCATCCCGACCACTATCTCCGGGCCTTTGCCCGGGCTTCCGATGTTCGGCACGTTGGGAGGCATGTGCATCGAAGACCCGATTCCATGGCCGACATAGTCAACAACGATGCCGTAGTCACCTGCCTGCTCGCGAACGAAGTTCGCCACCGCCGCCCCGATATCGCCGATGCGGTTCCCAGCCTTGGCCGCCCTCAACCCCGCCCATAGCGCACCTTCGGTGACAGCTGACAGCTCGGCGACGTCAGCCCCAGTGTCACCAACTGGCACGGACAGGGCCGCGTCTCCGTGCCAACCGTCGACAATTGCGCCGCAGTCCACCGACACCAGATCGCCGTCTTCGAGAACTCGAGGACCCGGGATCCCGTGAACGACTTCGGAGTTCACAGATACACAAATCGATGCCGGGTAGCCGTGGTAACCAAGAAAGGATGGAGTAGCACCGGCATCTCGTATACACGCCTCCGCTATCTCATCCAGGTCAATGGTTCGGACCCCAGGTGCGACTGCTGCCCGAACCTGTTCGAGCGCCTGCGCGACAACGAGCCCTGCCTCGCGCATCTTCGCGAACTGCTCAGGTGTCTTCAGTTCGAATTTTGGCTTTCGGATTCCAATTCCCACGGTGTCAAAGGTAGCCGCGGCAACCATGCGGTGCTCGGGCGGTGGACTGCCCGAGCACCGGGCAGCGCGAAAACTCCTCGATTCCGCCCTAGGCTGCAACGGTGACAACCGGGGCAAACGTGCGGCGCGTTTTCCTGATCGTGTTGGCGCTCATCGGTTGCGGATTCCTCTGCTGGCAGATCTTCCGTCACAGGCCGGCCGACCTCACGGTTTACCTTGCCGGAGCGCAGGCTCTACTGGACGGCAAACCGGTCTACGAGAGCGTGGCCATCCCCTCTGGAACTTTGATCCTGCCGTTCACTTACCCGCCCTTCGCCGCGGTCGTGATGATTCCGTTTGCGCTGCTGCCGTTTCCAGCAACGCTGTTGATCTGGGCGCTGTTGAGCCTGGCGAGCCTGGCAGGTATCGCCTACCTCACCGCGGCCCGACTTCCCTTCCTCGCCGGGATAACCAGATCACCTTGGCCCACCTGGCAGTTGGCTTTGGGGATCTTCGTCATCAGCGCCTTCTCGGAGCCGATCATCCAGAACTTCGACCTGGGCCAGGTCAACCTGATGATTGTCGTTGCGGTTTTGTACGACACCGTCAGCCGCACGCGCTACGCCGGGTTTGCTACCGGGATCGCCGCGGGGTTCAAGGTCACGCCTGGGCTATTCATGATCTTCATGCTGGTGACCAAACGCTGGGCGGACTTTGGCCGTGCAGTGTTGGGGTTCGCTGTCACGCTGGTGATCGGCAGCTTCTTCGGACTGGGCCAAGTCTGGCAATACTGGACCGTCGAGCTTTTCGCGACTGATCGCGTCGGCAACCCACGGCGCTACTCGAACCTCGGAATCTCCGGGGTACTGCAGCGATCGCTCTCAAGCAATACGGCAACTGCGATCTGGATCGGATGTGCAGCCGTTCTCATCGTCGCGGTGCTCTGGATGGCTGCCATCTGGTGGACCCGCAGCAAGCTGATTTCCGCGACGTTGGTGGGAATGGCGACCGTGCTCGTCTCACCAATCTCATGGCCACATCACTGGGTGTGGTTGGTTCCCGGAGTCGCCTGTGCCATCGCCCTGGCCATTCGGGCCTTCAGGCAGGGTGAGGGCAAGGTGGGCTGGCTGCTCGCGATTGGCGCCACCGTGACGGGAATCCCAGCCCTCATCCAATTGCGGTTCCACATACTCGCAATCATGCTCGCGGCGAATGCTCCGGGCATCAGCTTCGTTTCCGCGCTCTATGCCGCCGGTGGGGTCCTGCTTGTCGTTGCCCTCGGGGTGGGTGCGCGACTGATCACCCGCGACGAGGGCACCAGTGACGACTTACCACCGGCGGACAACGCCACCGGAGTAGCCGCCGGCGCCTGAGCGAGATGTTCGAACCATGCAGCGGACTATGCTGCAATCGTGGTGGGTTCGATCCGCATGAGATCCGTGATCGCCGGGATTCTGGCGTTGGCCGCCCTTGTCTTCCTTATTCTCGAGGCCGCCCGCCTCGTCGACGTTGACTTCCTCGTCTACATCGGTGCCGCGGATGCGCTCATGAGCGGGCAAGACCTCTACAACAACTTCAGCGTTGGTGGGTTGCCGTTCACCTACCCGCCGTTTGCCGGAGCGGTGTTCATCCCCTTCGACCTATTTCCTCCAACCGCCGCTTTTGCAATCTGGACGGCGCTGTCAATTGCCGCACTCGCTGGCATTGCCTGGCTGACCGCATTGCGGTTGCCAGCCCTCGTCGGCGAAGAACTCACCACGAAGACATGGGAACTCGCGCTGTTCATCTTCGCCATCAGCGCCTTTTCTGAAACAGTCATCAAGAACATCGAGTTGGGCCAAGTCAACTTGGTGCTCGTTCTATTGATCATGTTCGACACTGTGACCAAGGCCCACTACCGGGGCTTCCTTACGGGCATGGCTGCTGGCTTCAAGATCGTTCCAGCCATCTTCATCGTGTTCATGCTCGTAAACCGACGCTGGGGTGACTTCGGCCGGGCACTGCTTGGCTTCCTGACCACTCTGGCAATCGGGAGTTTCTTCGGGATCGGCCAGGTGTGGCAGTTTTTCAGCGTCGAACTCTGGGATACGGCGCGGGTCGGCGCGGCCGACCGCTTGTCGAATGTCTCTCTGTATGGCGCGCTCTCGCGTTGGATCCCAGACTCAGATCCGATTGTCCTCTGGGCGGTGCTGGCTGTGATTGTGGCCGTGGCGGGGTTGGCGATTGCGGGCCTTTGGTGGAATCACAGCCGACTTGTTGCCGCTGTGGTCGTCGGAATCATCGGCCTTCTCGTGTCGCCCGTTTCATGGGTCCACCACTGGGTCTGGTTCATACCAGCTGCGTGCGCCGCAATTGCGCTGGCCATCCGTGCGTTCCGTGGCAGCGACCGACTCGTTGGCGTCTGCCTATCAATCGCTGCCGCAGCGATGGTGCTGCCTGAGTTAGGCGAACTCCGATACGCAGGAGGTCGCCTAACTCAAGACAACACGTTTGGTGAGTCTGTCGTCGGCAGCGGTTACAGCCTGTGCGGCCTAATTGCACTGGCCGCCTTTGCAGTAGCACTTCGGCTGCCTCGACGAAATGCTGACTCTTCTTTCGAAATTCCCGATCAGGCTGACAAAGCTGACAGCAATCGGGCAGTCACGTCTTCGACCGATCCCATGCCGTCAACCTGAATCAACTTGCCTTCCTCACGATAGACAGCAGTCAGTGGCTCGGTCTGCTCCGCATAGACCTCCATTCGACGACGAATGACCTCTTCGGTGTCGTCGGCGCGACCTTCCAGCTTTGCGCGGTTCAGCAACCGTGCGATGACCTCTTCAGTGTTGGCCGTGATCTCAACAACCTTGTCCAGCGGAGTTCCCAGACCGACCAGGATGACGTCGAGCTCGCCGACCTGCTCCAGAGTGCGGGGGTATCCGTCGAGTAGGAATCCGTTCTCGGTATCCGGCTGTGCCAAACGGTCGGCGACCATCGCGTTGGTCACGGAATCCGGCACGTACTCCCCCTTGTCCATGTACTTCTTAGCCTCGACACCGAGTTCGGTTCCAGCGCCAACATTCGCGCGGAAGATCTCACCGGTTGAGATGTGAGGGATGTTCAGTTCCTTGGCAACAACCGCAGCCTGAGTTCCCTTGCCTGCACCGGGAGGTCCCATGAGCACAATTCGCATGTCAGCTAGCCCTTCGTTTGGTTTTTGACGCTC
>DMNR01000458.1:17352-20975 GCA_003452655.1 Actinomycetota bacterium
GCAGCGAGAACGCCGCCAGTGCAGACCTCAGATCTACTTAAGGAAGCCTTCGTAGTTGCGTTGTTGTAACTGAGATTCGATCTGCTTGACGGTGTCGAGTCCGACACCAACCATGATGAGCAGCGAAGTCCCGCCGAACAGGAAGGATTGACCAAGCCCAAGGCCACCAAACGCGATGAACGGAATGATCGCGATCACGGCCAGGTAGATCGACCCCGGCAGGGTCAGGCGGGTCAGCACGTAATCGAGGTACTGGGCGGTCGGCTTTCCGGCGCGAATCCCAGGGATGAAGCCGCCGTACTTCTTCATGTTGTCGGCAACTTCGGTGGGATCGAAGGTGATCGATACGTAGAAGTAGGCAAAGAACACGATCAGGAGGAAGTAGACCACCAGGTACAAGGGTTCAGAACCGTTGGAAAGGTTCCGAGAAATCCATTGCGCCCACTCGTCTTGACTGCCTGTCAGAGTGACGATGAGTTGCGGGATGTACAACAACGATGAGGCGAAGATGACCGGGATAACACCGGCCATGTTGACCTTGAGCGGAATGTAGGTGGACGCACCGCCGTACATTCGCGAGCCGACCATACGTTTTGCGTATTGGACAGGGATCCGCCGTTGAGCTTGTTCGACGTAGACCACTGCGGCGATCACGACTAATCCGACCGCGACCACGACGGCAAAGACGAAGACTCCCTCAGTCTGGAAGATCCGCAGGAACTGCCCGGGCATGGTCGAGATAATGGAAACGAAGATGAGCAGCGACATACCGTTTCCGACGCCGCGGTCGGTGATCAGTTCCCCGAACCACATGATGAGCGCGGTACCGGCAGTCAACGCGATAATCATCGACAGGATCAGCGGGATCGACTGGTCGGGGATCAGTTCCTCATTACAGCCTTGAAACAGCCGACCAGGGGTGCGTGCGAGGGTCAGAATCGTGGTTCCCTGCAGAACCGCGAGCGCGATCGTCAGGTATCGCGTGTACTGCGTGAGCTTGGCCTGGCCACTTTGGCCCTCCTTCTTCAAAGCTTCCAGGCGGGGAATCACGACAACAAGCAACTGAATAATGATGCTCGCCGTGATGTACGGCATGATGCCGAGCGCGAAGATGCTCAATTGCAGCAGCGCGCCGCCACTAAAGAGGTTGATCAGGCCGTACAGCGAGTTGTCTTGAACAACTTCCACACACTTCTGGATCGCCGAATAGTCAACGCCCGGGGTTGGAATGACAGCGCCTAGCCGGTAGATGGCAAGCAGACCCAGAGTAAAGAGAATCTTCTTACGCAGATCAGGCGTGCGAAATGCCGCCGCCAACCCACCGAGCACGGCTGTCTCAGACCTCTACCGCAGTGCCACCGGCAGCTGCCAGCTTGTCCTTCGCTGACTGGGAGAAGGCATTGGCGCTCACCTGCAGCGCAACCGAGATCTCGCCATTTCCAAGAACCTTCACGGGCTGATTCTTACGCACAGCGCCCGCGTTTACCAGGTCAGCGATCGAAACTTCGCCACCATTTGGGAAAAGTGCTCCGAGTGCCGCAACGCTCACGACCTGGTACGGAACCTTGTTCGGGTTCTTGAATCCCTTGAGCTTTGGCAGGCGCATGTGCAGTGGCATTTGGCCACCCTCAAAACCAGCAGGCACCTGGTATCGCGCCTTGGTTCCCTTGGTTCCGCGACCCGCAGTCTTACCGCGCGTGCCACCTTCACCACGACCTACTCGAGTCTTCGCAGTCTTGGCTCCCGGCGCGGGGCGCAAGTGATGAACTTTGAGTGTCATGCCTGCTCAACCTCCTCCACTGCTACCAAGTGCGAAACTGTCCGCAACATTCCACGAACTTCTGGACGATCTTCCCGTACTGCGGAATCTCCGATGCGGCGCAGCCCCAGCGTGTGCAGGGTTGCGCGCTGGTTGGCAGTTCCGCCAATTCCTGACCGCGTCTGGGTCACCTTAAGCTCAGCCATTGTTGACACCTGCTGCCATTCCGGCCGCACGTGCGCGCAACAGAGCGGCTGGTGCAACGTCTTCCAGCGGAAGACCTCGACGCGCTGCAACCTCTTCCGGACGCTCAAGTTCCTTCAGAGCCTGAACGGTCGCGTGAACGATGTTGATCGCGTTGTCCGATCCAAGCGACTTGCTCAGCACGTCGTGGACTCCGGCACACTCGAGCACGGCGCGCACTGGGCCACCGGCGATAACTCCGGTACCTGGTGAAGCAGGGCGTAGCAGCACCACGCCTGCGGCCTTCTCGCCCGTGACGGGGTGAGGAATGGTTCCTTGGATCCGTGGGACGCGGAAGAAGTTCTTCTTCGCTTCCTCTACACCCTTGGAAATCGCGGCCGGCACTTCCTTCGCCTTGCCGTAGCCGACGCCAACCTGGCCGTCGCCGTCGCCCACCACAACGAGTGCGGTGAAGCTGAATCGGCGACCACCCTTGACCACCTTTGAGACGCGGTTGATCGCAACCACGCGCTCGAGGTAGTTGCTCTTCTCAGCACCACCCCGACCTTGGGGGCGCTCCCGGCGCTGTGCAGCCATGTGTCCTTCTTCCTTCGTTTACTAAGTCTTAGCGAATGCAGTGTCTGTGTGGGTTAGAACGTGAGTCCGGTTTCGCGGGCTGCGTCAGCAACCGCGGCGATACGCCCGTGGTAACGGTAGCCGCCACGATCAAACACGACTTCGTCGACTCCTGCGGACTTGGCACGCTCGGCGACCAGTTCGCCCACGCGCTTTGCAGCGGCAGTCTTGTCGCCATCGAGTGAGCGGACGTCGGACTCCATCGTGGAAGCCGCAGCGAGCGTCTTTCCAGCGGTGTCGTCGATGACCTGGGCCTCGATGTGGCGAGCTGAACGGAACACGACCAAACGTGGACGCGCTGTTGTGCCAGATACGTTCTTGCGAACGCGAGCGTGGCGACGGATGCGCCCGGTCGACCGGCGTGTGCCGGAACCAATCTTTGCGCTGATTGCCATGACTACTTACCAGCCTTTCCGGCCTTGCGACGAATAACTTCGTCCGCGTACCGAACGCCCTTGCCCTTGTAGGGGTCGGGCTTACGAAGCTTTCGGATGTTGGCGGCTACTTCGCCGACTTTCTGCTTGTCAATGCCCTCGACGCTGAAGCGCGTTGGGGTTTCGACGGCGAACTTGATGCCTTCGGGTGCATCGACCTGCACGGGATGGCTGAAGCCGAGCTGCAGTTCCAGACCAGCGCCCTTAGGGGCAACGCGGTAACCAGTACCGGACACCTCAAGAGTCTTCGTGTAGCCCGCGGTGACGCCGATGACCATGTTGTTCACCAACGTGCGTGACAACCCGTGGAGTGACTTGCTCATCCGCTCATCGTTGGGACGGCTGACGACGAAGCTGCCGTCCTCGTCCTTCTCGATTGTGATCGGCTCGGCGATGGTGTGACTCAAAGTGCCCTTAGGCCCGGTGACAGTGACGTCTTGACCTTGAATCTCGATCTTGACACCTGTTGGGACCTGAATTGGCAAACGTCCAATACGTGACATGACTCCCCCTTACCAAACGTAGGCGAGGACTTCCCCACCCACGCCTTTCTTGGCAGCCTGTCGGTCGGTCAACAGACCCGACGAGGTCGAGATGATGGCGATACCGAG
>DMNR01000132.1 GCA_003452655.1 Actinomycetota bacterium
AGATGTGTAAAAGAGACACCCCCCCCACGACCAGCAACCGTCAAACTAAACGTGGCACCAGCCGATATCGCGCCAGTCTGATCGAACAGGCCATCGTCAGTGCCAGCCGCAGCGTCGCCAACCGGAACAAGAGTAGCAACGGCAGCAACGAACAGCACGAACCGACCTCGCCTCATTGTCGGACCATACCCCAAATACCCGCCGGTTGTGAACCGACCATAGACCTATCGACGTGATGTGGCGCCTCCAGAAGATCGCGTCCATGCACGGGCCCCGGTCGAACTACCCTTGACCTATGACGTGCACACAATGCGGCGCAAGCGGACCAATCGGTGGTGCTTATTGCACCTCCTGCGGAGCGAGGATGGCTTCCGCACCGGGCTGTCCACTGTGTGGTCACCCCTTTTCCGCGTCCCCCGGCTGGTTCTGCGCAAGGTGCGGCTGCGACCTGGCGTCGACTCCGCCAGGCCTGCCGTCTGAACGCGTGGATCTATGGCGAGAGTTGTTCGACACCCTGAAGATGTTCGATGGTGACGGAAGTCCAGCAGCCATTTCGAAATGGAGAAGCGAAGCCCTCTACGCTCGTCAGAAGAAGAGCGTCCACGCAGGCACTTACCCCATTAGAGCCGACTTCGCTGGCCTTCAATTTCCAGGTGAATCAGACCTTGACCCGTGGCTATTTGGATGGCGGGTACGGGATCCGATCCGCGAACCAGCGGTTCTAAACCTGCTGAGCAGGTTTCGGGCTAACGCTGCCGCGGAGTTCGAGCCGTGGACGTTGTATCCCATGCTGACTCGATCAAGGATTGTGCTGGGGCGCGTGGTTCGCCATGGGCTGAAGCCGGCCGATGTCTTGCAGCGGACCTTGTGGTTGGGGCAGTTGGCATCGGCCGAAGTGGCGCCCAATTCGACCACACTGAGGCTGAGATTTGCCTCCAGTGCAGAGGCCGAGATTACCGCGACCGTAAACACAGGGGCGTTTGGATCGAGTCACTCCGTCGTTGCGAGGATCCTCTCATCGAGGATCCTCACCGCCGGAGCGATTCTCGCCCAGCCGGACGCAGTCAATTCTCGTGCTGTCGCACTCGGTTACTCCGACCACGCGAGCGCGCATCAGTCAAGCGTTGACTTCGAGCGCGATCTGGAGGTAAACCTTCCGAGAATACTCCGCTACCTTGGATTCGATCTGGCAGCAGTCGGTCTCGCCCACAGGGCGAGGGAGGCAGCTGGCTTCCCGTGTCATCTGCCACCTCCGACGGAAAGCGCATTCAAATTGTGGTGATGGGCGGACACAAACATCGCTACACAGCGAGTTGGAAGTCAGCTGAGTTCAACGACCGCGCTGGCCCAATTCGGTGCAAGTCATGTACGTCGAAGAGGTGCACAGTGACTACTCCGTGGTCACGGAGGACAACACGCGGCACAACACATACTGTTGTTGATCGCGCCACCGAAATTCCGACCTTATTGGGGTAGTGTCGAGTCGGCAACGAACGTACCGATCGCGTCGTCACGGATCGACGCGTCGTTGGCGGGCTACCGCAGTTGCTGCGCTGGTCCGAACAATTCATTGACCGACGATGGGCCGCCGACTGGCAACGCATCCGGGATCTCGTCGAGCGCTACCAGAACCTGCCCCTCGGCGGCACCGACGCCAGCCTGATCGCCATCGCTGAACGCCTCGGGGCGAAACGCATCGCCACCTTGGACCGCGCTCACTTCAGCATCGTCCGACCCGCACACGGCGACGCCTTCGAACTCTCGCCGACCCTCTGATCCCAGCCCCGGCACGGATCAGCCAGCTGCCGCTTTGCTGGGGCTCGACGAGGGGTTCACCACGGCGACATCAGCCAAGATTCCAGCCAAGAAATCGGACGCGATTGGCCGTCACGAGCCGACACGGGACGGACTAAGCAAGCGAATACCACCTGCTAGATGGCATAGTACGAGATTCGACGGACAGCTCGGATCAGACTTGCGATCTGTTGCCGGAAGCGGTCGTACATTAGGTCGTGCACTTGGCTCCGACCCGGGTGGTGTTGTACGTCTGCATCACGTCGACCTGACCCACCACGTTGGTGTGCACACTCGACGGCGCGCCGCCACCCGCCGGTGCGTCGTCGAAGTGTGCCCGTTGTAGGGCAACGCTGGCTGGAACCCGGCCGACTTCCAGGGACGTCGACGCGGGTGGGTCACAGTTGTCCATTCGAGTTGCTTCACGATCCGGCGGACTGGTGCTCCATGATCATCGAGCTCAGGCTGTCGGCGATCACCTTGTCGCGATCCTGCGTCGCGTGCTGGTAGATCAGAGCAGCCCGTGATGATGAGTGGCCCATCCGAGACATCAACTCCTTGGTGCTGGCCCCGGTCGCGGCGGCGAGCGTGTTGCCCGTGTGGCGGAGATCGTGGAACCGCAAGCCCGTGAGGCCGACCGCCTCAATCGCTCGCTGCCACGCGGTGTACAGCGTTGCTCGCCGCAATGGTTCGCCGCTGGTTGTCGTGAAGAGAAGGCGATCTGGGCCTGCCGGCACCGAGGCCAGGTGATGCTCTAGCTCGGGAAGGATCACGTTAGGTATTGCCACCGTTCGCACGCCCGCATCGGTCTTCGGTGGTCCGAGCACCAAGGTGCCATCAGTGAGCTCCTGGAACTGCTCCTCGATCCGGATGGTCACGCGCGAGAGGTCCAGATGGCGTCGTCGTAAGGCGCGGATCTCGCCGAGGCGCAACCCACAGAACGTCGCCAGCAACACCGCTGCCCGGAACTGCGGGGCGATCGCATCAGCGATCTCGAAGACCTGAGCGATGGTTGCGATGGGGCGCTCTGCCGGGCGCTCTGCGGAGGCGCCTCTGATCATGCACGGATTGCGGAGGATGATGCCGTCCTCCACCGCGGTCGCGAGAACCGCGTGTACGAGTCGGTAGCACTTGGCGGTCGTCGAGGCCCCTGGTTTACCTGCGGAGATCAGGTCGGCTCGCCAGGTGCGGATACGGCTGGGGCTGATCTCCCCGAGCTCCACGCTTCCAAGGACCGGAAGGATGTGAAGCCGCAGTTGCCCTGCGTACAACTCGCGGGTTCGCGGCCGCAACTGCGGCCTCTCCGCAAGCCAGCGCGACGAGTACTCCGAGAACGTCACCTTGCCGGCATCGGGGTCGATCCACGAGCCGCGGTCGATGTCGGCGCGCACCGCTGCCAGGTACGCGTCGGCCTCACGCTTTGTTCGAAACGTGGAAGGCGCGTTGTGCCAGATGAGGTCGACGCAGTAGCGCGCCTGGAACTTCCCAGACGGCAACTTGCGCACGCTTCCCCAGCGACTGCGTCCCATGTGGCGAGCCTAGTGAGTTATGGCACGGAAGTGGCACGAAATGCCCTTTGGGCCCATCGCTTGGCCCTTGCTCGGAGGGTGTACCCACTCTGAGCTGGTCTTTCAATGGAGCGGGTGACGGGAATCG
>DMNR01000189.1 GCA_003452655.1 Actinomycetota bacterium
GTCGGTGATCTCGCCGTGAAGGCGTCGGTGGTTGAACCATTCGGTGTATTCCGCGACAGCGATCTCGACGTCCCCGACGGACTTCCAGCCGCCCTTGGGACGCATCACCGGGTTGCGGATGCACTCGGCCTTGAACAGCGAGTTCAGCGCCTCGGCCATCGCGTTGTCATAGCTGTCGCCCTTGGAACCGACAGATGCGACGGCGTCGGCTTCGGCGAGCCGTTCGGTGTAGCGAATCGCTCGGTATTGAACTCCGCGATCCGAATGGTGCACCAGACCGGTTACGTCGCGCCCGGCGCGCTGCCGGTTCCACAGGCCCATGTCGAGCGCGTCGAGTGCCAAGTCGGTGCGCATCGACGTGGAAACTTGCCAGCCTACGATCATCCTGCTGAACACGTCCAGGACGAACGCGACATAGGTCCAGCCGGCATGGGTCCTGACGTAGGTCAGGTCGGCCACCCAGAGCTGGTTCGGAGCAGACGCGACAAACTTCCGATCCACCAGATCCTCAGGCCGTTCAGTCTCAGCGCCGTCCCCAACCGTGGTCTTGCGGGTCTTCTCCCGCGGAATCCCGCGCAGACCCACCAGACGCATCAGCCGCTCCACCGTGCAGCGGGCCACCAGGACGCCTTCACGGTTGAGTTCGGCATGAATCTTTCGGGCGCCGTAGACGCCCAAGTTCGCCTTGTGGGCGACCTTAATGTCCTCTACCAGTTCCGCGTCACGCACCGACCGGGCCGAAGGTGGTCGGTTCCTAGCGGCGTAGTAGGTACTCGGGGCGACCTGCACACCAGCGTCCTTCAGGACAGTGCAGATCGGCTCGACCCCGAACCTGTTGCGGTGCTGGTCGATGTAGTCGACCAACACCGCAGTCGGCACCTTGGTTACCTGATCTTGCGGTCGAGCTCCGCAGCGGCGAAAAAAGCTGCGCTCGTCTTGAGGATCTCGTTGGCTCGTCGGAGCTCACGATTCTCCCGCTCAAGCTCTACCAACCGCGATGCGTCGTCGGTCGTGGTGCCCGGCCGGACCCCGCCATCGACCTCGGCCTGGCGAACCCAGTTCCGTAAAGTCTCCGGATGAACCCCAAGCTGCGCCGCGATCCGCGGGATCGCCCCCGACCTCGCCCCCGGATCCCTACGAGCATCCACCGCCATCCGGGTCGCCCGCCCACGCAATTCATCGCCATACTTCCTCGGTGCTGCCATAACTCTCATCCTCCATCGGTTGAGAGCCTCCATCAGACCCGGGGCGATTCAAACCATTATCGAATGAAGGACGGAACTAATGTTGTGTACAAAGTTGGATCAGGGAGGAAGCCGACAACGATTTATATCACACCCAAGAATGGTCCTCAATACAAATTGCGTGTATTCCGCGTTCTTCAAGGATGAGGGGAATGTGTGAAGATGGGTGTCTGAAGCGCCCTAGGTTTTCTGCCGCTCCTATGCGGGTTGCGGCTCTCGGTTGAGAGTCGCGTAGTGGGCTTGTTCGAACTCTATCGGGCTTTTCATTCCGAGGCTGCTGTGTAGGCGCTGATTGTTGTACCAGTCAACCCATCCTGCGGTCGCGTATTCGACGTCGCTGATGGCCCGGTAGGGGCCCGCATGGAAAATCGTGGTGCGGATGCATTCGGTTTTGAACAGTCCGATCACGCATTCCATGAGCGCGTTATCGTATGCGTCGGCTACCGACCCGATTGAGGGACGGATGCCTTGGTCAGTGAGATGGTCAGTGAACGTGATCGACGTGTATTGACTTCCGGCGTCTGCGTGACCGATTAGTTCACCGGGCACGACCGGGTGCCCTTCACGTTTGCGTTGCCATAATGCCATCCTTAAGGGCACGTCCACGAGTTCAACGGCTTTGCTGGAGTCGACGTTCCACGCAACGATCTTCTGAGCGAAAACGTCAAGAACGAACGCAACATACACAAACCCGGCCCACGTGCGCACGTACGTAAAGTCCATGACCCAGGTCCGGTTCGGGGCGATGGCCGTAAAGTTCCGATCGAGTAGGTCACCAGCACGGTTGCCGTCCTTGGATCGAATCGTGGTCCGAATACCTTTGGACCGCCGGATTCCTTGCAAATCCAATGATTTCATTGCTCGATCGACCGCACCGGGTGAAGCGCCCGGGTTGGAGCGGCGTACCAAAGCGGTCATCTTGCGCCGCCCATACAGTCCTTCAGGTGTCATCCGTCGCACACCGTGAATATCAACCCTCCACGCCAGATCACGGACCACGTTGGTGACGATCGCATCAGAGATCGTCCGGGTAGCAACCGGTCGATCACTGCGTGTCCAGTCGCGGTAGGTTCGCGCGGCAATCTGACAGTCCTGCTCACGCAGGACCCGACAGATCGACTCGACCGCATGACCTTCAGTCCTCAACTCGTCAATGAACGCAATAATCATCGGTTGCGGGGGTCGAGCTCCCCCGCGAAGAAAATCGAGGCTCGACGCAGAATCTCGTTGTCTTCTTCAAGCCGCCGAACTTGCGCCTTCAGTTCTTTGATCTGGGCTAACTCCTCACTCGTGGCCCCTTGACGTTGCCCGCCATCAACCTGAGCCTGGATAACCCAACGACGCACCGATTCCTTACCTACACCTTCACGACGTGCAACAGCCTCGGCGGCAGCAGTCAACGACGGATACTCCGGCAGATGCTCCAACACCTGCCGCACGCACCGTTCTCTCACCTTCGGATCAATCTTCTTCGGCATGACATACATCCT
>DMNR01000433.1:0-8144 GCA_003452655.1 Actinomycetota bacterium
CCGGCATGCGACAGTCTCACAGTCATACGCGTCACCGACGGACCCGATCGAGGGCCGGATCCCTTCGATCGCGAGGTGATCGGTGAACCGAATACTTGTGTATTGACTGAGTTCAACCGGTGGTTGCAACACTGGTTTGCTGGCTCGATCGTAGTAGTTCGTCGAGGGCTTCGGCAGGGGTTCTCCATCCGAGTGCCTTGCGTGGCCGACTGTTGAGTGCTGATTCGACAGCGGCGATGTCCTCAGCGGTCCACCGGGACAGGTCGGTGCCTTTCGGGAAGTACTGGCGTGCCAGCCCGTTAGTGTTCTCGTTCGTTGCACGTTGCCAGGGCGAGTGGGGGTCGGCGAAGTAGACGCTGATCCCGGTCTCGACCTTGAACTGGGCGTGAGCGGAGAGTTCCTTTCCGCGGTCCCACGTCAGCGTCTTGGTCAGCGTTTGTGGTAGCTCGGTCATCGTCGCCGCCAGCGCATCTTTCATCGCGATCGCGCCGTAGCCGGCCAGCGGCGGGCCATTCTTCGTCCGCTCGACGGTTCCGTAGCCATCTGCTCGCGGCAAGTGCACCAGCTTGGTGTAGCGGGTGCAGCGTTCGACAACTGTTCCGATGGCGGACCGGTTCAGGCCGATGATGAGGTCGCCTTCCCAGTTCCCCGGGATCGCCCGGTCTTCGACCTCGGCGGGCCGCTGGCTGAGTACAACATCTGCTGTCACGTGGCCGGTGGCCTTGTTACGGGAGCGAGCTCGCGGAACTCGCAGCGCCCGCCCGGTCCGCAGGCAGGCGACAAGTTCACGCTTCAGCGCTCCGCGGCCCTGAATGTAGAGCGCCTGATAGATCGCCTCGTGACTGATCCGCATGGATTCATCATCGGGGAAGTCAATTCGGAGCCGGTGGGCGATCTGCTCCGGGCTCCATGCCGTTGACCAGGGCCTATCGGCTCGCCGCGGTTTGTTGCGGCCGGTCCACGTCGTGTTCGGGCCAGCGAGGACCGTTCCGTCCGGTCGCACCAGATGTCCAGCCAAACGGTTCTGCACGTACTCGCGCAGCCGCAGATTCTGCGCCAACTTGGCCTGCTTCGGACGTCTGGCAGCGATCTCAGCTTTCCACTGCGCGGTCGAGGCCCGGTAGCCAGGATTGGTCGAGCGAGTGGCCGCATTTCGGCGCAGCTCCCGCGAGATCGTCGAGGCATCTCGGCCGATCCGGCGACCGATCTCTCTGGGTCCGTGACCTTGCGCGCGAAGGATCGCGATCTCTTCACGTTCAGTGAATGATAGATATCGGCCGGAACGCTCGGCCAGGCTCATTGGTGGCATGCCGCCAGCGTTACGAAACCACCTCGTGCCGATAACCTCCGACACGCCGACCGCTTCGGCAGCCTGCGCTGTTCGTTTCCCGTCGGCGATCTGAAGCCAGAACCCGCGCTCCACGCTTCGCGCGAACCCCCACCTGCCAGGAGAACTCATCTTCGGCCGCTGCGCCCGATCTGCTGCCTGCTGACGACGAACCATTACACACCTCCATGATCACGAAGTGTTGCGACGACCAGTTGAATCCGCCTTGAGATCCCGCGTCAGAATGCATGATCAACTCCCCGGGTGTGGTGGGCTGGCCATCGCGGTCGCGCTGCCACAGCGCCATCCGTAGCGGGATCATCGCCAGATCAGTGTCCTTGCACGTCGACGCGTGCCAGGCGACGATCTTCTGCGAGAACACATCGACGATGAACGCCACGTAGGTGAACCCGGCCCACGTGCGGACATAGACATCCCACGCGAGTCACTTGTCAAGCAGCGACGGTTTCGGGTGTTCTTTCGTGGGTCGGCCATGCTGCGGTTTCGTCCCATTGCTGCCCGTTGCGCAGACACCACCAGAGTCGTCCGAGCATCTTGTTGGCGAGGTTTCTGAGCGCGGCATTGTGATGATCTCCAGCTGCGCGTCGGCGGTCGTAGTGTTCTCGGGCTCCGGCGGATTTGGTCAAGGCTGCGAAGGCCCACCAGTGGCATGCGTCGCCGAGGCGCTTGTTGCGAACTTTGCGGGCTTTCACATAATGTGACCGCCCAGACGCACGGGTGACCGGAGCCGTGCCGGCGAAGGCGCGCAATCCATTCGCGGTCGCGAACCGGGTCGGGTCATCACCGACCTCGGCCAGAATTCGCGCTGCCAGTACTGGTCCGAGTCCGGGCGGGGACGTTAACACCGGCGCCAACTGATGCTCGGCGAATGCGTCATTCAATGCTGCCTCAAGATCAGTGACAGCTGTGCGCATGGATTCCAAGATCGTGAGCATGCCACTGACAGTGCCTTCCAGCGCCACCTCAACTCGGGCAGGCTGACGCAGCGCTGGTGCCTTGAGATCGGCCAGGATCTGGTCCACCAGACCCGACTGGTTGCCACGTCCGCAACGCTGCAAGATCGCCACTACTCGCCGACGGGTGAGTCGTTGTGCCGCATCTGGGGAAGCAGCGGCGCCCAGCACTGCGGTTGCCGCATGGTGTTTGAGGTTGGGAAACGCCTTGAGCGCCTGGGGGTAGAACTCCAAGAGCACCGATCGCAGGCGGCTGATTGTCTGGTGCCAGGCCCAGATCGCTTCTTGGTGCTGGCGGGCTAGAGCCTTGACCGCTGCAGCTTGCTCGCTGGTGACTGGCAGGGGCCGGTGAACGTGACGGTCGGTGCGCAGCACGTTGGCCAGCACTGCCGCGTCGGCGGAATCGGACTTGGCACCGGATTGCTCATAACGTTCCCGATACCGAGCCACTGCCCGCGGGTTGATCGGATAGACAGTGAACCCCGCAGCAACCAACGCCACGACAACCAGACTTTTGTCCGTCTCAATGGCAACCGGAGTTTCGTTAGGGCTTCCTGAATGTTCGGCGATCAACTCCAGCAACATGCCGAACCCGGCCACGCCGGTGTCGATTCTTGCCCGAGCCAGTGTTCTTCCCTCAGCGTCGACGATCGCAATATCGTGATGACCTTCGGCCCAGTCAATGCCGCACGTGATTGTCATGTCTTGCCCTTCTGTTCGACAACAAATGGCGAGCTGCGGAACGGGCGCGGCGACCTAATGGAAGCGCTCAAAGGCGCGGCATCTCACAAGCCGATCACTCATTCCGGACGGCTGGCAGGGTCACCGTCTACGTTCAGACCTCTACGAATCGCGTGAATCAACAGCAGTGATCACCTACAAGCAGCTCACCGCCGATCCTGCGCCAGGGTCGGTGAAATCTCAGTGACCCCTGCCAACCGCCGAACAACGTGTCGGGGCAAGCCCGACTCACCCATTAGGTGAAATCGGTGACCCACGTGCAGTTCGGGGCGTCGGCAGTGAAATCACGATCCAACAGGTCACCAGCACGTTTGCCGTCCTTGGACGGGATCGTCGTGCGCACACCCTTAGCCCGCGTGATCCCTTGCAAACCAAGAGATTTCATCGCCCGGTCGACTGACCCAGGCGATGCGCCAGACAGGCACCGCCGCACGATCGCGGTCATCTTCCGGCGCCCATACAGACCCTCTGGTGTCATCCGCCGCTGACCGTGATCATCGATGTTCCAGGCGATCCCGCGGACGGCGTCCTCGACCACCGCGTCGCTGACCGTGCGCGCCGCGATCGGCTTGTTCGGGCGTGTCCATTCCCGGTAGGTCCGTGCGGCGATCTGGCAGCCCTGTTGCCTCAGGACACGACAGACCGACTCGACCGCATACCCCTGACCGCGCATATCGGAAATGAACCCAGCGATCATCGGTTGCGGGGGTCGAGTTCCCCCGCGAAGCTTGGGAGGAGCCATGTGAGGCGACGGCTCGAGGCCTGCTTCAAGATCGCGTTGTCCTCTTCCAAGCGCCGAACCTTCGCCTTCAATTTCTTGATCTCTGCGAGTTCCTCACTCGTTGTCCCTTGTCGCTGGCCGGTATCGATTTGTTCTTGCCCGACCCAGCGGCGCACTGATTCCTTCCCCACGCCTTCGCGCCGGGCGACCGCTTCACACGCCGCCCCCATCGACGAATACTCCTACACGTGATCAAGCACCAAACGCGCGCAGCGTTCCTTGACCTTCGGATCGATCTTTTTCGGCATAACGCTCATTCTCCTAACTCAAATAGGAGCGGCATCAAACCTGGGGCGGTTGATGATGGGTTGAGCAGCGAGTATCTGCGACAACAACATCGCCGACCAGTAACGGACCTGCTAGCGAAGACGCGACGTGAGGCGAGGGGCGTTGATGGGGATTCAAGCTTTTCCACAACTGCAAGTCCACCATCGATTCGCAGGATCTACGAGGGGGATTTGGTCCCGGGTCTATTCGGTCGGCGCATCGTCGTGGCATCAACAGATGTTCCGGCCCGCAGATCTGGCATCGTCGTGCCATGCTTTCATCGCCTTTAGGAGATCTCCCGTCACAGGTGGGGGGTCTCGCGCAGCGCCTACGCCTTCCTACGCTTGAACGTCACCACAACAATCGCGCGGTCATCGCCGCATACGTGTTGATCAACTCGGCGATCACCGTCGCATTGCTGTCGGCGATCGCCATGGTGACCGGACAACCGTTCGTGTTCCCTTCACTCGGCCCGACCGCGTTCCTCTTGTTCTTCTCCGCCCTGAGCGCATCCGCCTCGCCACGTAACGTCTTCTGCGGCCACCTCATCGGAGTCCTCGCAGGCGTCATGGGCCTCTTGATCTTTGGCCTACAGGCGGTTCCGGCCGACCTGGACGACATCAATGCGGCACGACTCGGGGCCGTAGCTTTCGCTCTATCGGTCACTTTGGCAGTCATGATCTTGTTTGGAGTGCCGCACGCACCCGCCGGGGCAACCACCTTGATCGTTGCTCTTGGACTGCTGCGGACCCCGAGCCAACTGATGGTGTTGATGTTCGCGGTCGTGATCCTGATCCTGCAAGGGCTCGCGATCAATCGGCTCGCCGGGCTAGCCGTCCCCTGGTGGAAACCTGCCAAGGTTCCCGACCCTCAGCAATAACGCCGCAACTCGACGACCTGCACTGATACCGGTTCACGATGGCTGGGGCGCCGACGAAGCATTTCCCTCCGGGAAGAAGCGCAGGCGGCAAGCGCCCGACTCTGAGAAGGGTTGCAGAGTGGCCCGCGTAGAACTCGCTCCCAACGCGGTGAGTGCGCCTTCGACCAAGCCTAGGTGCACGGAACAAACGACGTCTGGGTACTGCTTGGCGACGTCGAGTAGTGGACAGCGAGTCAAGGCCACTGACGTCACCCGTTGATTGGCTTGGGGTGCGAAACCGAGATCGGCGAGTGCGTCGACAACCTCCCGGCGTGCTGCTGCTGGAGTGGCCGCGCTCCGAGTATCACTGATCGCTTCCCCCCAGAGTCGGCCCGCAACTAGCGCATCGTCCGGCGGATTGGGTGAGCTGCGAGCTAGAAAGGCGGCCAATGCACTGGCCAATCCCGCATACTCGCGAACCCGTGGATCATGCTCGGTCTTGATGTGCGATGCCTGGAACCCCCACGACGGTCTACCCCTACCGTGCGGTTGCGTTCGGTGTCGCTCGACCAGACCTAACTCAACGAGCGCCTCCAAGTGTTCACGCGCAGTGTTGTGGTGCAATCCCGCACTCTGCCCAACCTGCGCAGCGGTCGCGAGTTCGGTGCGGCCCTGCAAGTCTTCGAGGATTCGCGCGCGCGGTGGGGACACAGAGCGCGGCGCCATCCGGACCGGGGCTGGACCGTTCGGGACTGCAGGACTATTCTTCACGGAATAGACAGTAATAAATAACTGGACTACCGACAAGCACCATTCGCGGAATTGGAGTTCGACATGACAGAGGTAACGCTCGCCCACGACGAGCAAGATGCGCGGATCCTGGAACAGGTCGTGGCTCACCACGAGCAGATGCTCACGACGATCGGGCTTCGAGTGCGTGCCCTCACTGACGCAGTCAACGCTGGGAACGACGTCAGCGCTACACAGAAGGCCCTCGTCGAATACTGTCGAACTGAGCTACTCCCCCATGCCAAGGCCGAGGAGGCCACGCTCTACCCACAGGCGGGCATCGACCCACATTTGCGCGCTCTGGTCCAAGCAATGATCGCCGAACACAGCATTTTGACAGAGCTGGTGGAGCAACTAGCGCGCGACACCGAACCCGGCGACGTCGCCGCGGCTGCAGGCGGGTTATGGACGCTCATCAATAGCCACGTATCGAAAGAGAGCGAGTACGTGTTGCCGCACATCGCCACCGACCCGGACACCTCATTAACCGAACTCGTGGTTGGGTTGCACGAACTCGTCGGTGGCGGTGAGTCAGCCGAAGACAATAAGAGCGCAGGTGGTTGCGGCTGCGGCTGTGCTCACACAGATGAGATCCCCGAGCTGGATGTGCGTGCTATACCGCACGCGATTCGCCACGCAACCGTCTTCGGCGCCTTGGAAGCCGTGGAGCCTGGCAGTTCGCTCATTCTCGTCGCGCCGCATGATCCACTACCGCTACTCAACCAAATCGACGACCGACATCCGAATGAGTTCTCGGTGTCCTACCTGGAACGTGGCCCAGAGGCGTGGCGCCTCCAACTGGTCCGTTCGTAACCAAGAGGTCGGAAGAATCCGCCATCAAACACGTTGGTGGATTCTGGTCGATAGGACAACAATTCGCCGACGTGCCTTGATCGTTAACGACGATGGCCCGGAACCAATAGTTCCGGGCCATCGTCGTTGTTGCTTGCTTAGCGGTAGTCGCTGCCGCCGAGGTCGTATGAACCGCCCGGAACGGCAGGTCCAGCAGCTTCACCGAACGCACCTGTGTAATCGACGTCGTCGTAAGCGGTGAGCTGCGCGTACATCGCGGCCTTCGCTTCCTCGGTCGGTTCCACCTTGACGTTGCGGTAGCGGCTGAGCCCCGTGCCTGCCGGGATCAGCTTTCCGATGATCACGTTCTCCTTGAGGCCGAGCAGTGGATCGGACTTGCCCTCCAGCGCCGCCTGCGTAAGAACGCGAGTCGTCTCCTGGAACGATGCGGCCGATAGCCACGAGTCCGTCGCCAGCGAAGCCTTCGTGATACCCATCAGCTCCGGGCGACCTGAGGCTGGCGTTCCGCCGGCCTGCAGCACCTCGCGGTTGCGGCGCTGGAAGTTGGCCGCCTCCACCAGGTCACCAGTGATGAATTCGGAATTCCCGGATTCAATAATGGTGATTCGCTTGAGCATCTGGCGAACGATCACTTCGATGTGCTTGTCATGGATCGACACACCCTGTGAGCGGTAGACCTGTTGCACCTGATCAACGAGGTGCAACTGCACCTGGCGCGGACCAAGGATGCGCAGCACCTGCTTGGGATCGACAGCACCGACGATGAGCTGCTGACCTACCTCGACCCGTCCGCCGTCTTCCACCAGCAGTCGCGAACGCTTGCTGACTGGGTAAGCGAACTCTTCAGCGTCGGGATCATCAGGGACGATCACGATCTTGCGAGTCTTCTCCGTGTCGTCAATGCGAACCTTGCCGGCGACCTCAGTGATCGGTGCGACTCCCTTTGGCGTACGTGCCTCAAAGAGTTCGACGATACGTGGCAGACCGTGGGTGATGTCTTCACCCGCTACGCCACCGGTGTGGAAGGTACGCATCGTCAGCTGCGTTCCGGGCTCACCGATCGACTGGGCTGCGACGATGCCGATCGCCTCACCGACATCGACCATCTTTCCGGTCGCCAGCGAACGGCCGTAACAGGCAGCACAGGCGCCGACACGGCTTTCGCAGATCAGCACCGAACGTGCCTTGACGGTCTCGACACCAGCGGCGACAAGTTCGTCAATCAACGTCAGGCTGAGTTCGTCACCACGTGCCGCTAGCGTCTTTCCGTCGACGACGACGTCGTCAGAAAGCACTCGCGACGCCGCAGAAGTGTCGACGTTGTCGAGCACTCGCACGACTCCGTCCGAACCTGCTGCACCGATGTGCGTGGGAAGTCCACGCTCAGTGCCACAGTCCTCTTCGCGGATGATGACGTCTTGGGAGACGTCGACGAGGCGACGGGTGAGGTATCCGGAGTCAGCCGTACGCAGTGCGGTATCTGCCAGACCCTTACGAGCACCGTGGGTCGAGATGAAGTACTCGAGCACGCTCAAGCCTTCACGGAAGTTCGACTTAATCGGGCGCGGAATGATCTCGCCCTTCGGGTTCGCC
>DMNR01000433.1:8308-8710 GCA_003452655.1 Actinomycetota bacterium
CCGCGCATACCGGCGATCTGACGGATCTGGTTCATGTTTCCGCGAGCCCCGGAGTCGACCATCATGAACACCGTGTTGTTCTTCGGGAAGTTCTCGTTCATCGCGGCCGCAACGTCGTCCGTTGCTGCAGTCCAGATGTCGATGAGTTCCTGACGGCGCTCCGAGTCAGTGATCAGACCCTTGTCGTACTGCTGCTGCAGCTTGTCATCGCGTGCTTCGGCGGCCTTGAGCAACCCAGCCTTAGCTGAAGGAGTCACGACGTCGGAGATCGCGATGGTCACGCCGCTGCGAGTCGCCCAGTAGAAACCGAGTTCCTTGAGCGCGTCGAGAGTTGCTGCAACCTGGACCTTGGTTTGCGTCTCTGCCAGGTCATTGACAAGTGCGCCGAGACGCTTCTTGTCG
>DMNR01000176.1 GCA_003452655.1 Actinomycetota bacterium
AGGGCGCGCCCGAGTCCGAGCATCGATCCGCCGATGATTCCGCCGCGGCCGAAGGGCAAGACGACGGTGCGGATCATTCCCCAGCGGGTCGATCCCAGCGCGAGCGCGGCTTCCTTCTCGCCAGGAGGAGCCTGCGAGAAGACCTCGCGCATGACTGAGGTTGTCACCGGCAACACCATGAGTGCGACGACGACGCCCGCCATGAACGACGACTGCGTGAACTGCTCACCCTCGACAGCGAAGATCGGAATCCAGCCGAAGAAGCTGGAGATCCACTCCGCGAGTGGCACCAGCTTCTCCTGCAGGAAGAACAGTCCCCAAAGTCCGTAGATCAAACTCGGAATTGCAGCGAGGAGATCAACCAGCGACGTCAGTGGCTTACGCAATCGCATCGGTGCGTATTCGGTCAGCGCCAAGGCGGCAAGGATGCTCATTGGAACCGCGATCAGCATTGCGATGAACGCGATAACGATCGTCCAGTAGAGGACCGCAGCAATGCCAAAGACGGGCGGGTTCTGCTCGGGATGCCAGGCAGTGTTGGTCAGAAAGCCGAAACCCTGAGAGCTCAGGGCTGGCCATGCGCGGATCAGCAGGAACGTGCCGATCAGCACAAGCAGGACGAGCGTGATGATCCCTGCGCCGCTGGCCGTCCCGCGGTAGAACCGGTCGGGCTTCGTGTAGCTGGAGCCAATCACCCGTGGGGTATCGGAGTCGCTCGCCTCCTGACCTGCAGGTGGGCGATCTCGCAGATCCAACCCATCGGACATGGTGCTTCTCCTTGTTGCGCACCACCGTCACGGCACGCCTCGACTGCTGACCGCCGAAGCATCACCCGACAAAAGAAACCTTTGGTTATGCAATAGACAAACGCAGCTACACGAGTTGGTGAACAGCAAAAGTTGTCCACGCTCAAGGGTTGACCCGACCGGGTGTCGCGGGTGAACGTCATCGACGTGAATGCACTAAAGGCGCCGAATGCTAGGACTAAAGCCGGAGTTGCCTGCCTCGTAGTTGCCCTGTTGGCCGTCTTGACCGCAGGTCTGTCGTTGACGTCGGCTGCGGTCGCCCGGGCATCCGGCACGCCCACCGTTGCTGTCGATCCAGGCGCCGGACTCGTTGACGGTCAGATCCTGACGGTGGCCTGGAGTGGGTTCACGCCGGGTGCGAGTGTGATCCTTCGGCAGTGCGCGAAGGCACCTAAGAGCGCGACCGAATGTTCCAAGCTGCTGCAAAGCGAACCCACGGATTCAGATGGTGCGGGTAATGCGACCTTCACTGTCGTTGCGACAAACGGTGGTGACCGCCGACTAACGGGAGCACCCAAGGTCACGTGTGACTTCACGACGAGCTGCGAGCTCTTCGTTCTTCCTGATGAATCCCCCGATGCGTTGAATACCGGCGCCGCAGCAGGGCTTTCGTTTGCCAAGCCGGCCACTGCCTGCCCGACGCCGGGTCCACAGGCATTCGGCGCCGAAGGAACCGATGCGGCCGCGCGAGCGATCACTGCTTGGCAGCCGATTCTGTGCGACAAGCCAACGCTGACCGCAGTGGACTTCGTACCGAAGAACGATCCGAGCGGTCGGCAAGACTTTTTGTGCGGGCTGCGCGATGTCGCAATCACCCAGTCCGGAGCGGTCGCTGGTGAAACGTGTAACGGCAGCGGCGAAGGTCGGGCTGATCCGGTGGTCGCACCGATTTCGGCTTCTGCCCTTGGGTTCGTATACAACCTGCGTGATCAGCGGACCGGCAAGCGGATCTTGGACCTTAAGCTGTCGCCTGCGTTGTTGGCGCAGATCTTTACCGGCCAGATTCTGCGCTGGAACGATCCACGTATCGCGGCGCTCAACCCGGGTTACACCCTGCCGACAAAACTGCGAGTGGTCGGTCGAGCCGATGCCAGTGAACTCAACAAGCAACTGACGACCTTTTTCTGGACCCGCGCCAAAGCGGCCTACGAAAACGGCGGCCCGGCGTTTGCCGACGGACCCACCGATACCTTCCCGTCGATCGCCGCTGTCGATCTGCGGACTGGTGGTCCAGCAGTGGGCTCAGCGGTGGCGGCCCCGGCCGAGAATGATCCTCGCGACGACGCGTCGTACGGCTACATCGGAGTGCTTGATACGAGCGCTGCGGCATTCTGGGGACTTCCGTCGGTCGCGGTCCAGTCGGCCGACGAGACCCGGTTTGTTGCCCCAACGCCTGAAGCCGTGAGCAAAGGCGTTGCCGCGTTGAAGGACAGCGCGGCAACGGGTGCAGCAGTGTTGTCGACGGCAGATCCGGCGGCCTATCCGCTGCCCGTCATCACCAGTGCGCTGCTGCCCACCGACAAGGCGACCGCAGATCAGGTGGAGGCAATCCGGCGATTTGTGAACTACGCGGTTGGGGCCGGTCAAGATCCAGCCGTGCTGCCGCGCGGATACGTGCCGCTGCCCGCGGAGCTGGTGGCCAAGTCAACTGCTGCCGCGAAGACGCTTACTGCCGCTCCGAAGAAGTCCGCGACGACAACGCCCCCCAAGGCCGATGCCTCGACACCTCCCTTGTCCGCTGCTGCCAGCACGGTTGGGTCCGCGGGATCGGCATCAGGGGTTTCCGGGAGTCCTGCAGGAGGGCTAGATGCCAGCGGTGCAGCACCGGGGACGGCTGCCGTTGCAGCGGGCCAACCGAACGTCGTCACGAGTGTCTTTGCCCGTACCGGCCTCACAGGCGCGGGCGCCTCACCACTTGTGTTGCCGGCGCTGTTGGCGCTGGCGTTAGTGGCCGGATTCGTCGGTCAGCGGCTGTTGCGATCACCGGAAGATTCAGGAACCTCATGATGAAGAAGTTGTCCTCGTCCGCCGCCACCGCCGTTCGCTGGGTGAATGAATCGATCCGCGCCCTCGTCGCCGCGATACATCGTTGGTTCACTCGCACACCACCGGGCAAGCGAATGGGTGTGCTCGGTGCGGCCATTGCAGTAGCAGCGGTCGTCGGGTTCTTGGTCGCCGAAACTGCGGTTGGCGCGATCTTGCAGACACGTTCGCAAACGATGCTCGCCAACGAGTTCTCCGGCACCCTTTCGAAGGCGGCGGGCGCCTCAGGGTCGAGCGATTTGTCTCCGCTGCCCGTTGATCCCCCGAAGACGGGCGAGGCGGTGGCCATCATCAAGATCCCGTCGATCGGCCTTGAACAGGTTGTCGTTGAAGGTCAGGACACCGAGTCGCTGCAACACGGGCCGGGACACGTGCCCGGAACGTCCCTGCCCGGCCAGCCCGGCAACGCAGCGGTCGTCGGTCGGCGCACCACCTTTGGTGCTCCGTTTCGCAACCTCAGCGCCCTTGCGGCAGGCGAGGAGATCAACGTGACGACCGTTGAAGGTTCTGCCACATACAAAGTCACCGATGTTAGTTGGCGGTCGAAGGGCATGTTCGAACCTGCGAAGGAGTCCACATTGACGCTGGTCACTTCAGGTCCGCGTTTGCTGGCAACACAGGATCTGGTCGCCCGCGCCCAACTGGTCGGACTGCCATTGCCACCAACTCCGCAAAATCCACGCACCTACGAGAGCCCGCGCTCCGGTGATACGGGAATGTGGGCGCAGGTTCTCGTGTGGTTCGTGATCATCGCGCTGGTTGCCGCGGCCGCGTTCTACACGTTGAGGCGGCGCTGGGTTCCACCGACAGTCGTGTGGATCTTGAGTGCGCCGGTGGTTCTTGCGAGCCTGGTGTTAGCGCTTCGGGCCCTCGATACATTTCTGCCCGCAACTCTGTGACGTCCGTTTGGGCTAGTGCGTCGCCAATCGTTAACCGACGGTTCGCACTACGCACCTTTAGTCCTTGCCCGCAGGTCTCTTTGCACTGATTTCGTGCATCACGTCGGACGGATCGTTCGATTTAGATTGAGAGGGGCACACACGTGCAGGAAACACGAAGTAGAGGCATCCGCCTCTGTGCAGCGGCGGGGGCATTGGCCGTTGCAGCTGTGGCACTTGCGACACCAGCGATGGCAAGTCCGGCAGTTGATGGCAAGGCCACCACGCTGGTCGGCTCAGGTT
Organism: Actinomycetota bacterium; assembly: GCA_003452655.1. GTDB lineage: Bacteria > Actinomycetota > Actinomycetes > S36-B12 > UBA10799 > UBA10799. The sequence goes on from DMNR01000176.1 coordinate 4,031, forward strand.
CGGACACGACGCATGCCGTCATGCAGCGACTCGATGCCGTCTACTCCGGGGCCCCCGGCTGCGTGGTGTTGGCACCGACGGGTACACCACAACCGCTGACCGGGGATTGCTACTCCGATACTCCTGTCGGCACCATTCCGGTTAACCCAGACCACGATGGGGTCGCCCAGAGCTACCCCCTTGGGTCGGGAACTGGAATCAACCAACTCTGCCAGCAGGGATTAGCGAACGTAGCGAGCATTGATTTTGCCCGCTCCTCGCGAGGCCCGAAGACTGGTGACTGTGATGGTCTGCAATTCACCGCGTTTGCGCGCGATGGAATTTCGTGGCATCACTTCACCAAAGTGGGCGGAGCGAACACCCCGTCGAATGCGGTCACGAATCTGACGCAGGATCAACTGCGCAAGATCTTCGTGACCGGTGAGATCAACAACTGGTCGCAGGTTGGTGGCACGAGTGCCCCGATCGTTGTGTATGCGGCCCAGGCGGGGTCAGGCACCCGGACGACATTCGACGGGTTTGTCGGCGGTAGCTCAAGCAGCCAGATCCCAGCCGGGAATCAGGCGACTCGAGTCATCACCGAGAACAATGCACAACAGATCGTGGACAACGGCGAAGCTGCCAACGCGATCTTCTACGAATCGTACGGCCGCTACCAGCAGGCAACTCCGGGCAACTCAACCGGAACTGCAGGTGCAGCGGATTCACTCGGAAGCATCGATGGGATCGCTGTCACTTCGACAACGGTTGGTGATTCGACGTTCCCGTTCGGCCGCAGCCTGTACAACGTCTTGCGGTACCCCTCTGAGGCAACCAAGCGTTACCTCGATCCTGTCGACGGGTTCCTTTGCCGGACCGACATCGACAACGTGGTGAGCTCGATTACCGGTCGCAAATTGCGCTCGGAAATCAACTCAGCCATCGCTGCCGAGGGATTCGTTCCGCTGGCCAAGGGCACGGTAGGTGGCGGCCGCACCGGTCAGAGCTACTGCCGGTTGTCGATGCCCAAGCCCGACGTGACCTCAGCCTCGGTTGGGTTCACGGTTAACGCAACCGACTACGCCAGCTCAAGCGTGCGGGTCACCTTCTCCGAGCAGGTCGTGGGTGTCAGCGGCTCGTCGTTGGCCATCACTACCAGCGGTGGAGCACCAGTCGCTTCATCCGTGAGCTGCATCAACGCAGCAGGAGCTTCGGTTGCGTGTGGATCAGGTCCCGTTCTGATCGCTGATGTCTCGAACAGTGCAGCGTTGGCTCCTGGCACTAGCTATCGGGTGAACGCAAGCGACGCAATCACGGACCGTGCCGGCAACCCCATCGCTGGTTCGTCTTCAGCAGATTGGGTCGCAACAGGAGTTGTGCCAACCAACGTCAAGCGGGCGCAGATCCTGGGTGTTGGCTTGGTGAAGTCGCTCAAGGTTAAGAGGTCAGCTGTCCTGCCAGGTAGTTCTAACCAAGGTGTTGGCGTCAGCTGGCGCAGCACAACCTCGTCGGTCTGCAAGGTGAAGGGCAACCGAGTTGTCGCAGGTAAGAAGAAGGGCACCTGCAAGCTCGTTGCGTCCGCACCTGAAACCGCAGAGGTATTCGGAGCAGCAGCGACCTTCAAGATCAAGGTCAAGCGCTAGTCCGAGATAGATCTTGACGGGTGGTCCTGGTCGGCTGTTCTCCACCAGGGCTGCCCGTCAAGCCTTTGCCGCTGTCGGTCGGCTACTGACCGGGGATTGTCACGATCGAGCGAATCGGATTGTGATCAGAAACGAACGGCGTGCGGTACAGCTTGACCTTCTTCACCTTGGATCCCACGCGCTTCTTCTTAACGACTATCCGAACCATCGTCTCGGCGTACTGAACACCGATGCTTCCGCTGACGTAGATCTGGTCCGGCCGGTAGCCGCCCTTGGGTGGATTCCGGGCAAGTCGGTTGAAGCTATTGAAGTTTGCATTGGCTCGGGCCGTGGCGCGATCAAATACCTCACCGAACCCATTTGCCTGCAGGACTTGCCGAGGTGCGTCGTACACGTACTTGGCACCACGGTTGGAGTTCATGTCACCGCCGATGATCACTGGCAGGGCGGATTTGTTGATCTCAGCGATCCGGATCGCCATCTTGCGTGCTTGCACGCTGCGCCAGTCGCTCGCCGCGCGTCCGTCACCGTTCGCCAGGTGCACGCTCACGAATAGGAAGTGAGCACCAGAAGAGCGGTGATAGAAATCTTGGTACAGCGCGAATCGTTGAGGTCCCGATGGTGTCGGCAGGGGGACTGTGCCTTGAGTTTGGCCCGCGTAGAGGCTGTCGGGTCGGTAGAAGATCAGGCCACCGGTCATGTTGATCCCGCGCGCGTCTCCGAGCAGTGAGTACGTGTAGGTGGGGCGCAGGCGCGCAGTGAGTTGGTCACGCATGGCGGTGTCCGCCTCTTGAATTCCGACGACCTCGAATGCCCCCCGGCGGATCTCGGCAGCGATCCGATCCAGGCGACCGCGGCTGTTCCCGAGGCTGGAACTTCCGTTGTGAACGTTGAAGGTGCCAACCATCATCGATGTACTTGATGAACGTGGTTGGGGCGCCGGTGTTGTCGCTTCTGCGCTGTGGACCCCGGCGATTCCAGTGGCGACGACCAATGTTGCCGACGTCATCAGTGCGCAGGCAGCAACCATCCTGCGTCGGGCAGGCGCTGCCGTCGACGCGTTGCCCGCAGGCTGCAGGTCGTGGTTGCGATTGCTCATGCCAACTCCGGAGGAAGGGGCGTCCTAGTTCGAGTATCGGTGCAATTTCAGGAATGCTTGAAGATGAAACCCAGATGGGCTACTCGTATCAAAGCACCACAGCTCTGATGAAGCACCTGCTCTCGCAGGGGTCAGTCACGCAGCGGAATCACCCCACTTCTTTAGGCCAGGGGGCGCTGCGCCAGCTCGCTGTCCCGAGACAGCGAAAGACCCCGGCGAGATAATCTCTACCGGGGTCTTTCGGTGCTTGTGAGGACTACTTGTTGACGGTGTCCTTCAATGCGGTTGCTGGCTTGAATGCAGCGGCGGTGCGTGCCTTGATTTCGACAGGCTCACCGGTCTGCGGGTTGCGGCCAGTGCGGGCGGGACGATCCGAAAGTGCGAACGTTCCGAAACCGGACAGGGCAACCTTGCGGTCCTTCTTCAGACCTTCGACGATCGACTCGGTAACGGCGCTGAGTGCAGCAGAAGCTTCCTTCGTCGAGACGTCAAGCTTTTCGGCAATCGAGGCCACGAGCTCAGAGTGAATCATTGGTATCCCTACTCATAGACAGTAACTATGCGGTTAGAACGTAACAGCGACCCCGCCACCGTCCGGCGAATGGCCCCCTCGTTTCGCGTAGATCCTTGGTTTTGTTGGGTTCCGGGGTCTGGGCGGGTCTCGGCCCAAAGCGCGACCTTCGTGCTCAGCCGAGCCGTCGGCCGACGGCAAGTAGACCAACGGCGGCGAGGGCGGACACGATTCCGGCGATCATCATTGGGGTGGTTCCCAGCCCACTGCCAGAGGTCCAGGCGAGCCCGGCCCAGACGCCGGCGAGCAAGATCGCGCCACCGGTTAGACCCTGCATCAAACCCTGGGCATGACCCCGCTGTTCGGGCGGGCACAGGCTCGAGATCCAGGCCTTCCCAACTCCATCGGTTATTCCCGCGAATCCTCCGTAGACCAAGAGCAGCAGGACCGAGACCCATCCGGTGTCGGCGATGGCGAGACCGATGTAGCCGATCGCGAAGCAGATCAATCCGAGCGCATACACGCGTGCTCGCGGCCAGCGGTCAGATAGCGCGCCTGCGGGGAACGCAATCGCCGCGTTTGCCAGGTTGAACAGTGCGTAGGTGGCGACTACCGACATGGTCGAGAAGCCTTGTTCGTTGAGGTGAAGCAGCAGCAACGCGTCGGGGAAGTTCACCAGAGCGATGACTGCAAGAAGGCCCGCGATAAGGCGTACTCGTGGTGGCAGCGGTGGTGCTTTGGGTCGCGCAGTGGTGGTCAATTGCTCGGAGTTGGCGGGCCCGGCGGGAGGCTGCAGTTTGGGTCGACGCTTCTCGACCGCGAGTGGAACGAGCGCGACGCTGATTAGCGCGGGAATCACAGCAACCCAGAGCGCGACCTGGATGTTTCCCGAAGCGGCAGCGAGTACAGCTAGACCGACCAGCGGCCCAATTACGGCACCCAATGTGTCGGCCGCTCGGTGGAAGCCGAAGACCTTGCCCATTGAGGTTGTGGCGACACCATCGGCCAGCAGCGCATCGCGGGGTGCTCCCCGGATCCCCTTGCCGACGCGGTCAACGACGCGCCCGGCCAGCACACCCGGCCAGACGGTCGCCGCCGCGATGATGATCTTCCCTACGGCTGCAAGTCCGTAGCCGGTTGCGACGGCCGGCTTGCGTCCAACCCGATCAGAAGTTCGGCCGGAGATGTACTTGATCAACGCCGCCACACCCTCGGCGATGCCTTCCACGATTCCCACCACGGCCGCAGGTGCGCCGAGAGTTGTTGTCAGCAGAATTGGCAGCAAGGGGTAGAGCATCTCGCTAGCCGCGTCCTGCGCGAGTGAAACCGCGGACAGGACCTTGACGTTGCGAGTCAGCCAGGGTTTGGCCTCGGAGGCTTCGCTCACGCGGGCAGCCTATGCGTTCAGGTCAAAGGGTGCCGAGGGCTTGGGTCAGCACGATGTAGATCATGCATAGGGAGAAGAGCGCCTGAGTGAGCATCCATAACTTCGCCCAGTGACGCAGCGGCGAGACATCGGCGGGACCCAAGGCCATGGCCGTGTAGAAGGACAGCGCCAGGTAGTCAACGAATTGGGGATACCAGAACTCACCTTCCGGTTGTTCGCGGTCTTGTTCAGGGAACGCAAACGAAGGCCGTACCGCGGTGCTGCCTTGGGCACGGGCAGCCGGTCCCCCGCAGTCTAAATACCAGTACCAAAGCCCGAAAGTGATGTTGATGGTGAACCACAGAACGACGGCAACACGAAGCAGTTCGAGCGCGACGATGGCTTCAGGGTCGCCGAGGACGACCAAGATCACTCGAAGCGCCGTGGCGAGTGCAACTAGTGTGATGACGGCGATCAATATCCCGGACAGCACGCGAGCCCAACGCCGCTCATGGTCGAGGCCTCTGGGATCTGCAATAACCAAGATGAGGAGCAATACGAGGATCAGCGCCGGGTAGAGCAGGTGGCCGACTTCGGTGACCTGATAGACGGTTGGCATTAGGAGGTTCATCGCGGCTACGGCAATGACTGCGATCGCCATTGGAAGGCGGGATTCACCCACCCGTGGTGCACCGTGACCCTCACGTCGCAGCACTACGCACACTCCCGATCTGACCCTGTATACCTGTGCGAATCATGCCGCATGCCGAACATGAATTAGCGGAATCACGGATCTAGTCCGACCGCGTAGATGCAGCGGTGCGCTGGGGTGGCGGCGCTCTCAGTGCGGTTTGAGGAGTAACTGAAGACAAATCACCACAAAGCCGATGAGGAAGCCTGCCAGCGCCGCGCCGATCAACCTCCATCCCCGATAGCCCGACCGTCGGCCGGCGATCCAGCCCCAGAATCCAAGCGAAATGACTCCGAAATACAACATGATGATGATCGACGTCGCAATTGATGCTTTGAATAGGCCGATGAGCACGAAGAACACGGCAAGGGGAGGGAGGCCGACGAGAAGAAACTGAGCAGACTGGCCGCCCATGTGGCGCCAGTCCATGGCCGATGGCGCATGGCCCGCGCGAATTTGGAATTCCAGTACCTCGGCAAATAGGTGGGCAAGCACTAGTGCCAGCATCGGCCCCACAACCACCAGTACGACGCCGAATACGCGAGACAGATCCGTCCAGCCCTCAAAGACGGCGAGCACCGACATCAAGGTCACAGTTCCGTAGACCCAGATTCGAACGTTGATCGTCATCGGTCCCATGCGGATCGGACGAACCGTCGTGCCTTGCTCAGTAGCCATCCAGCAACAGTATTCGACGCCCAGCAACCACGTTGGCCCGACGAACAGCTTAACGTCAGCGTCCGGCCGACCCTCAAGATCAAAA
>DMNR01000043.1 GCA_003452655.1 Actinomycetota bacterium
CCGCCCTCGGGTTCCGCAACCTCACCAACTACATCGCCCGAAGCCTCCTGGAAACCGGCGGATTCAGACCACGCCTACACCCTGCATTGTGATGAGCCTGCATGGGTCGATACGCTTGCCCTGTGCTACCCAAGCCGACGCACAACACCCCTCGGGACCTGAACGCTGCAAGCTTGAGGGACGCCCTGGAGACGAAAGCATCCAGTCGCGTCGGGCCACCGCAACCCGAGTTGGCATAAATGTTTCCGTATGACTCGATCGCCGACTGGTTCGGTGCAGATTTCTCGGAGCGCATACCTGACGTCATTGAACGGATGCCGGCACCGCAATGCGTACAGTTGGCGGAGTTTGTCAGAGCACAAGCCACCACAGCGCCGGATCGTGTACGTGATTCCAAGCCGGGAGAATTGCGGCCAAATCTCACCACGATGAGGACCTTGGACGCGTTCTGGGGTCCGGGGAATCTGATGGATCGGCTGTGTTCGGTGTTGTCCTACGCACATTCAGCGACCGCATTTGATCCATTCACATTCACTATTGAAGAATGGGCCCGATCCGACAGTCGAAACGAATGGGCGGCTTCGTCGCCCGAATGGCTATCAAGAGCCGCACGCGTACTCGTGGATTTGCATACATTTGCGAAACTGGGAGTTCTAGAACTGTTGCCTCCAACCTTCACGCGCGACTATGCCGATGGGTTGCCAGCTCTCGCGGTCGAGGATGAACTCATGAGCCGGTACGCCGCCAGTGGCCTTAGCGAGAGGATCGGGGACTTCAACAGCGAACTTGGGGGCCGCCACCCAAGTGGAAGATATCGAGGATACGTGCACCTGTGGGAGATTTTCCAGGATCTCACCTTGGCCAATCGGTATCCGAACGTGATTCAGCCATTATTTGTTGCGGGCTTCGATGTCCAGTTAGCAAACCTCCTAACCCAAGGAAAGGTCGCGCCCACGGACAGGTTCCTTTCGGATCTGGCGGCCTTTCGCTTCCCAGTTCTACAAATGACTCCAACAAGGGTTATGGAGTTGAGGCAGATGGATGAGTATTACGGTTGGCGCGCCGCGCTTCAAGGTGCCCTCGTTGCGGTTGATACTACAGTTTATAGTGTGGCCGACGCCCAAGCGCTGGTTTCCGACACCTTGGAGCCAGCGGCCTCGGCTATCCTCAAATCGTTGGAATCAGGTTTCTGGTCGAGTGTTCGTCGGACGGGTATCGAACGGCTTGCGATTGGAGCCTGCGCGAGTGCCGCGTCGGCCTTAGCCGGAGGGACGATCGCTACGTCTGCGGCGTCGGGAGTTGCCGGGGCAGTGGCGGGGGCACTTTGGTCTGGTGCAAAAGCAAGGCGCCCTGGAACATCTTTGAATATTCCGTTCCTGAGCCTGATGCCAGATCCTTCGGGCTGGGAGGCGCCGTCTCCAATCCCCACCATGGGCCTGCTCTGACCCACAGGTTTGCCCGACGCCGAAGGGGGTGACACTTGCGAAGAACCGACCGTACCGCGGTCGCTCTCGCACTCGCACGCCTTGCGAGTCGGTCGATCTGTCCGCGTGGTGTTGGCACAGCCTGGCGTTCTATGGCGCTCTGGCACTATCACAGCGGCGCGGGGATATGGTCGACGCTGGCCGGGTCTAGCACCAGTCGTGTGTTGTCTGCTTCGTTGCCGAGGTCGGCCACTTCTGTGGCCGGAATGAACAGAACACAGGACGTCACTGCCTGGTCCTTGACCGAGCGCCAGAGAACACCATCGATGGGAAGGTCGTAGCGGAACGTCTCCGCCATGACCTGTGTGGGCACGTAGTCGAGGTTCTGGCTGTCGCTCGGGTCTGCCACCTGCGTTGCGTCCTTGACGAAGCCATAGAGGAACTCAATGGGCGCGCGGAGGTGCCGGCGGTCGGCGTCAAACAGGGACGGATAGTGGGGAAGGTAACGGAGGTCAAGAATCGTCAATGGCGTGGTCGTGACGAATCTTCCGAGGCTGCCGTCGTCGGCCGAGTCGGCGTAGCCGGCCACCTCGGCTTTCGCGCCCGCCGCGGTCGACGCGCCATAAAAGGCGCCGATGCCCTTGGGTGTCATGCGGTTGTCCCGAGCTACAGCGTCCGGCGGCGTACCAATGTCAGCCGCAGACGAGTAGCTCTCGTTGTTCGGATGTGGCCGAACACGCCACCACTCGGTGCCGACTGGAAGATCCCTCACCAAGCCGACCTCCTCCACCGCGCTCGCGATGATCGAGGGCATGGCGTGCATGGGAATCATGCCTGCACCATCCGCCGTGGAGTGGTCAGTAGTGAGGAAGGTGAAGCGCCTCCTATGCTTGACGAATCGACGGAACTCTTCCCAACCCCACTTCAGTGCTTGAGCGGGCGTGGCTGCGTAGGGGTCCCGCTGGCACCATTGAGCGGTGACGATGGCGTTGTGTAGGGCCTCATGCACGTCTTCGCGGTCGGTAATCTCCAGCTCCCACAGGAGGTCCCAGGTGTCGTGCACATTGCCGACGTAGCCGCCGTCCCACGCCATGCCCTCCGCAGGGTCCTCGTACTCAAGCTTTATGCCATCCACAACCAACTCAAGCACTAGCGCCGCGGGGGCGCTCGCATCCGGACTCTGCGGTCTCTGGCCGCAGTAGTCGCACTGCTCGAAGCCGCCGTGGGCCCGGATAGCGGCAGCGAGGGCTTCTTCGACGACGCACTTGCTGCAAATGGTCGACTCGGGGTCGGTCCATCCCCGCGCCTCGACCAACTCCATGTAGCGCTTGGAGAATCCCACGATGCCATCGAACCGGACTAGTGGCCATGGGGCAATGGACCTCCCGGGTCTTGTGCTCAGCGTTTAGCCCAGCTGGGCAACCGTCGGCTCTTGCGGGGCGCGTCATCATCCGCAACCAGGCGAAGACCTTGGCACCTGCCGCGTGGTTGATGGTGCCGCGGGCCGCGGGATCACCCTGGTCGAGGACTGCACATACCACCGGCTGGGCGGCGCGAGGGCCCACGACGGCGCTGCCCGACGTAGGCGTTACCGCGACATCGTCGTCTGCGTCATCGACCGCACCGGCCACCCAGGGGAGACCCGCCGGCGACGTCGGTCTCGAGATGCGATCGGTCCTCGCCAGGACCGATCGCGACAGACTGCGCCCGGATAGATTGCACGACGTGGCCGGAAGATGCAGAACGTGCAAAGTGCCCCGCATACGGTCGCGCAATCTACGTTGCACCTCGACACCTGCCCCGACGTTATGGGGCTCATCCCAGTCGAGGGTGTAGACGGGGTCTGAACCCGCCGGTCTCGAGCAGGCTCCTGGCGATGTAGTTGGTGAGGTTGCGGAA